>NZ_JBNHEX010000015.1:0-79569 GCF_059089685.1 Arthrobacter sp. sptzw42 | reverse complement strand
CCCGCGGCGAAGCGAAGCAAGACGTGGGAGCCGGCGGGTGGGCCCACGCAGGCGAGGGACCCGCGGCGAAGCGAAGCAAGACGTGGGAGCCGGCGGGTGGGCCCACGCAGGCGAGGGACCCGCGGCGAAGCGAAGCAAGACGTGGGAGCCGGCGGGGACTAGAGTGACTTTCGTGAGCACCTCTGCCGGCTGGGACCATCCCCGCACGTCCTTTTACACTGACCACTACGAGCTGACCATGCTGCAGGCATCGCTTCATTCCGGCGCCGCGCACCGCAAGTCCGTGTTCGAGGCCTTTGCCCGGCGGCTACCGGACGGCCGGCGTTACGGCATTGTGGCAGGTACCGGACGTCTCCTTGAGGGCATCGCAAATTTCCGCTTTGGCGAGGCCGAACTGGACTTCCTGGCCCGGACCAAGGTGGTCAACGAGGAGACGCTCGAGTACCTGGCGTCCTACCGTTTCTCCGGTGATATCTGGGGCTATCCGGAAGGGGAAGCGTACTTCCCGAACTCCCCCATCCTGATCGTCGAAGCCACCTTCGCCGAAGCGTGCATGCTGGAAACGTACCTGCTGTCCGTGCTCAACCACGACAGCGCCATCGCCTCCGCCGCATCCCGGATGGTCAGCGCCGCCGGCGGCCGTCCCTGTATCGAGATGGGCTCACGGCGCACCCACGAGGAAGCCGCCACCGCCTCCGCAAGGGCTGCCATCATTGCCGGCTTTGACAGCACGTCCAACCTGGAGGCGGGCATCCGCTACGGGATCAAGACCGTGGGCACTGCCGCTCACTCCTTCACCCTTCTGCATGACACCGAGCGTGATGCCTTTGAAGCCCAGCTTGCGTCCCTCGGTGATGCGACGTCCCTGCTCGTGGACACCTACGACGTCGAAGCGGCCGTGCGCACGGCGGTGGACCTTGCAGGTCCGCGGCTCGGGGCGGTCCGGCTGGATTCAGGAGACCTGGTGGCGCAGGCCCAATGGGTCCGCCAGCTCCTGGACAGCCTGGGAAACGAAAACACCAAGATTGTGGTCACTTCCGACCTGGACGAGTTCGCCATCGCCGCGCTCCAGTCAGCCCCCGTGGACTCCTACGGCGTGGGCACCTCCCTGGTCACCGGGTCCGGCGCCCCGACCGCCAGCATGGTGTACAAGCTGGTGAGCCGCACGGACGATGACGGCAACTTCGTCTCCGTTGCCAAGGCGGCCAAGAACAAGGCGAGTGTGGGCGGGCGCAAGTATGCGCTGCGGAAACTGAACGAACGGGGCATAGCCACGGCGGAGGTTGTGGGTGTGGGCGTCCGGCCGGAGGATGACGGGAATGACCGCCCGCTGCTGCAGCAGTTCATGAAAAACGGCGAACTGATGCCGGGCTGGACCGGCTCCGAAGGTGTGCTCCGGGCGCGCCGGCGGCACGCCGAATCCATGGCTGAACTTCCGGCCGTGGTCAACCGCCTTCAGCGCGGTGAAGCAGCCATCCCCACTATTTATGAAGACAACTGAGGAGGACTGATGTCCCGCGCCCTGATCATCGTTGATGTCCAGAACGATTTCTGCGAAGGGGGGTCGCTTGCCGTAGCCGGCGGCGCAGCGGTGGCAGGCGCCATCAGCGAATACGTCGATGCCCACCACACTGAGTTTGACCACATCGTGGCCACGCAGGACTGGCACATCAATCCCGGCGGCCACTTCTCAGAAACCCCGGACTTCATCGACAGCTGGCCGCCGCACTGTGTGGCCGGAACCCGCGGTGCGGAGCTGCACCCCGACCTGGACACCGAGTACATCGATGCCTATTTCCAAAAGGGCCAGTTCGCTGCGGCGTACTCCGGCTTTGAGGGATTGCAGGCGCCGGAAGACGCCGTTCCCACCGGGGAACGGCAACCGGGGGCACTTCCCGGCGCCGGCGACGCTGACCGGTATGCCGCAGCCGAGGATGCCATCGGCCTGGACGACTGGCTGCAGAGCAACGACGTCGAGGACGTGGTGGTGGTGGGCATCGCCACCGACTACTGCGTCAAGGCGACGTCTCTTGACGCAGTCCAGGCGGGCTATTCGGTGACGGTCATCCGTTCCCTAACGGCGGGAATCGCGGAGGACCTTGAGGAAGCGATCACCGAAATGGAGCTGGGTGGCGTGGACGTCGCCTGAGCCCTTCTCCGCCACGCAGGTACGCAGTGACTCGAGTGGCCCGGTGCTCAGCACCGGGCCACTTTCACTTCCGAAGCACTTCTGCCGGCCCGCCTATTTGCGGCCGATAAACCAGTCCTGAAGCTTCCGCAGACGGGACTGCAGCTGTTCCTCATTGGCCTGTGCAACCGGTGGACCGCCGCAAACAGTCCGCAGCTTGGTGTGGACCACGCCGTGGGGCGTCCCGGTACGGGCTGACCAGGCAGCGACATTCTTGGCCAGTTCATTCCGCAGGTCCATCAGCATCCGGTGGTCCGGAACGGCCGGAGCCGCAGTTTCTGCCGCCGCGGGAGCACGCCGGCTCTTGCGGTTGAGCTGCTCATGCTGGCGCTGGCGAAGCAGCGTGCCCACCTGTTCGGCGTCCAGCAGCCCGGGAATCCCCAAAAAGTCCATCTCGTCATCAGACCCCACCTCACCGCCGGTGCCGAATTCGCCGCCGTCGAACAGGACACGGTCAAAGGACGCCTGCGAGTCCAGGGCCTCGAACTTGCCCTTCGCGAGGCTGTCCGAGGCCTTGTCCTCGCGGTTGGCTTCCGCCATCAGCGAGTCCTCGGGGTTGAAGAGGCCGTCCCCGTCCTCTTTCTCGGGGCGGTCAAGGGCGTGGTCGCGCTCGGCTTCCATGGAGTTGGCCAGGGCCATCAGCTGCGGCACGGACGGCAGGAAGACTGACGCCGTCTCACCCCGCTTGCGGGCACGCACAAAGCGGCCCACCGCCTGGGCGAAGAAGAGCGGGGTGGACGTTGACGTCGCATATACCCCCACGGACAAGCGGGGCACGTCAACGCCTTCGGACACCATCCGCACGGCAACCATCCAGCGCTTCTCGCTGGCCGTGAATTCCTCGATCTTGCTGGAGGCCTTGGCGTCGTCGGAAAGGATGACCGTGGGTGACTCCCCGGTGATGCGCTTCAGCTGTCCGGCATATGCCCGGGCATCCTCGTGGTCAGTGGCGATGACCAGCCCGCCGGCGTCGGGGACGGTGCGGCGCACCTCGCTGAGACGCTTGTCCGCCCCGGCAAGCACGGCAGGGATCCATTCGCCTGCCGGGTTCAGCGCCGTGCGCCATGCGTGCGAGGTGATGTCCTTGGTGACCGCAGCCTCGCCCAGGGATGCCGCCATCTCCTCTCCCGCGCTGGTCCGCCAGCGCATCTGCCCGGAGTAGGCCATGAACATCACCGGCCGGACCACGTGATCCCGCAGGGCGTTGCCATAGCCATAGGTGTAATCCGCCCTGGACCGGCGGATCCCGTCCCGGTCCTCGGCGTACTCCACGAAGGGGATGGGTGAGGTGTCCGAGCGGAACGGCGTACCGGTCAGGGAAAGCCGGCGCACCGCGGGATCGAACGCCTCGCGGAGGCCGTCGCCCCAGGACAGCGCCTCGCCGCCGTGGTGGATTTCGTCCAGGATCACCAACGTTCGTGCGGCCTCTGTTTTGGCCCGGTGCAGCATGGGCTTGCTGGCAACCTGCGCGTACGTAACAGCGACGCCTATAAATCCCCGGCCGTGCTGGCCGTCAGAGTTCTTGAAGTTGGGGTCGATGGCTATTCCCACCTTCGCCGCGGCATCTGCCCACTGGCGCTTGAGGTGGTCCGTGGGCGCAACGATGGTGACCCGGTTGACCGCGCCGGAGTCAATAAGGGTTGACGCGACCCGCAGCGCGAAGGTGGTTTTACCGGCGCCGGGCGTTGCCACGGCCAGGAAGTCCCGGGGGCTTGTCCTCAGGTAGAGGTCCAGGGCTTCCTGCTGCCAGGCACGGAGTTTCGGGGCGGTTCCCCAGGCTGCGCGTTCCGGATAAGCCGGAGGCAGGGTGGGGCCGCCAAAAAGCGTCTCCGTCACTACTTGTTGTTGCCTGAGTCCCCTCCGGGACCCTTGCCGCCGTCGTTGCCCGGGCGGAGGCCGTCATAGACCTCTTTGCACATCGGGCACACCGGGAACTTCTGCGGGTCCCGGCCGGGCGTCCAGACTTTACCGCACAGGGCGATGACGGGTTCGCCTGTCAGCGCGGACTCCATGATCTTTTCCTTGCGCACGTAGTGCGAAAAGCGCTCCCGGTCTCCGGGTTCCACTTCCTGGCGCAGTTCCTCGCGCTCAATGGTGGCCGTGGACGTTCCAGTCCCGGAAAGCTCGCGCATCGGGTCGTTTTCGAGAGGGTCCGTCATGCTAGTCATGCCACCCATCTTAGCCTTTCCCTCAACGGGAAGTTCGACGGCGGCGCCTCCCCCGCCGGGGGAAACGGCACCCCGCTGCCTGCCGTCGTCGTACTTTTTCCCTGCCTGCCCACGGTTGTTGCCAGCCATTCAAATGCCCTGCCAGGCGGGCTTGTTGTCGTAGGTGTGCCGGTAAAAGTCGGCCAGTTTCAGCGCTGAGGCCGCTGCCTCGTCCAGCAGGACGGTGGCGTGGGGATGGAATTGCAGCACTGACGCAGGGCAGATGGCGGACACCGGCCCTTCAACAAAATCGCGGACCGCCTGCGCCTTTTGCGCTCCGGTTGCCAGGAGGATCACATGGCGGGCATCCATGATCGTTCCCAGGCCCTGCGTCAGGACGTGGTGCGGGACCTCGGCCAGGCTGCCGAAAAACCGGGCGTTGTCCCGGCGTGTCTGTTCAATCAGGCTCTTGATCCGGGTCCGGGATGTGAAGGAGGAACCTGGCTCGTTGAAGCCGATGTGGCCGTCGGTGCCGACGCCGAGGAGTTGCAGGTCGATGCCGCCGGCAGCGGCGATTGACTCCTCGTAGGCACGGCAGGCCCCGGGAATGTCCGCGGCAGTCCCGTCCGGGCCGTGGACATTTTCCGGAGCGATGTTGACGCGGTCCGTAAATTCCCGCCGGATGACCTCGCGGTAGGACTCGCGGTGGCCGGCCGGCAGGCCCACGTACTCGTCCAGTGCAAAGCCGGAGGCTCCGCTGAAGTCCAGGCCGTCACGCTCGTGGCGGGTGGCGAGCTCATCGTAGACCGGCAGCGGCGACGATCCGGTAGCAAGCCCCAGGACTGTGTCCGGCTTGCGCCGCAGGAGCTCCCCGATCGCCTCCGCGGCGAGCTTTGCAATCTGTTTGCTGCCGTTGAGGATGACTACTTCCATGCTGTTCCCTTCGGGGCCATGTCAACTTCGTTGCCTGTCAACTGCTCCATCATGCACTCCTCAGCGGTTCACTGTTACCTGGGCCAGCAGCTCGGGGCCACGGGCGTCCAGCCATCTTCCGCCGAGCCGGACCCCCACCACCAACAGGCCCGCGCCCAGCATGGGCCCGACGGCAAGGTTCAGCCAGCCGAACAAGCTGTTGCCAGTGAGCAGTTGTGCGGCCAGGAGGGCGGCCTCGGGCAGCACCAGGACCATCAGGACGCCCAGCCCGGCGAACTGCACGGCGAGGGTCTGGCCCACGTTTCCAGGGGGCTTCTTGAAGGGGCTGTCGCCGGGCAGCGGAACCGCCACCGTGTACCGGGCCGAGACCACGGAGGACAATCCCAGTCCCGTAAAAAGGATCCCCAGACTCAGTCCCAGCTGGCCAGGCAACAGGCCCCAATCGCCGGTGAAGGCAGGGTAACCGGCGGCGAACAGCAGGACCACCGGCAGTGCGAAGGCCAGGCACGCCAGGGCCCGTCCCAGCCTGTCGTCCACGCCGCGGACCCCGCAGGCCAGGTGCAGGGCAAAAGCGGTGTTGTCGTAGGAGACATCAGCGGAGATGGACCAGGCGAGGATGAAGGCTGTCATCGGGGCCAGGAGCGCCAAAGTGCCGAAATCGCCGGTTTGGCTGCCCTGGAACACGAGCACCACCGGAAGGAGCGGGATCACGATGAGGGAGCCGGAGTAGCGGGGGTCCCGGATCCAGTAAGTGAGCGCCCTGGCCATGACCGCGCCGGCAGGAACAGCGGGCAGGACGCCGAGCAGCCCCAGTTTGCCGCCCGTCCGCTTGCCGCCGCCGGAGTAGGGCGGGGTGACAAGTGCCCGCTCCAGCAGCAGCTTCCAGCACCACCCCAAGCCGGCGAGCACCGCGATGGAAATGACCAGCTTCAAGGCCGCTGCGCCTGGCGCGCCGGCCGCGACGTCGCCGGCAAGGGCCCATGGGGCGCCCAGCGGAGTCCACGACAACACCCGGGCGACGTCCGGAAGGAATTCGCTTGAGGCAGTGATGCCGCGTCCTGCTCCCGCCAGGATCGGACCCAGGAGGACCAGCGGCACCATAAATGCGACCGCGCTGACGTCCTTGAAACGGCGCGACGACGCGAGGCCCGCCGTTCCCGTGGTCACCACTTTGGACAGCACGATGCAGGTCAGCACGCCGAGCGCTGCCCCCACCAGGGCTGCGAGCGCGGGCAGCACGCCCCGGGACCAGGTCACCACCGTGGACAGTGCCACCAAAGCTGTTGCCAGGCCCGGAATGCCGATCAGACCGCCCAGCGCCAGCCCCGCCAGCATCTGTTTCATCGGAACGGCGAACGTGGTGAAGCGGGCCGGGTCCAGCGTCAGGTCGATAGCCGACGCCACCACCGGAATAATGCCCCAGCCCAGGACCGCCGCCGAGCCGCCGAGAACCACGGCGGTGTACACCAGCTCGTGTTCGGCCCCGCGCAGCAGGACCAGCACCACCACCAGCGTGGCCACGATGCCCAGGGCATAGAGCCCGGCGAAGGCCATGCCGACCAGCTGCCAGGGGCTGCGGCGAAGTCCGTTGCGCAGCAGCGTGAGTTTGAGCCTTAGAAGGTGCGCAACCATTCCAGCCCCTCCGTGTGGCTGCGCCCGCCCACCAGCTGCACGAACCGGTCTTCCAGGGGCACTCCCCCGCGCACCTCGTCCACAGTCCCCGCAGCCAACAGCCTGCCGCCGGCTACCACTGCGACGTGGTCGCACATGCGCTGTACCAGGTCCATCACATGGCTTGAGACGATCACCGTGCCGCCGGAGGCCACGTAGCTGTCCAGGATTGATCGGATGTTGGCTGCGGACACCGGGTCAACGGCTTCGAACGGCTCGTCAAGCACCAACAGCCTGGGCGCGTGGATCAAGGCAGACGCCAGGGCGATTTTTTTGGTCATTCCCGCCGAGTAGTCAACCACCAGTGTGCCGGCGTCCTGCGCCAGGTCCAGGGCAGCGAGCAATTCGCCCACGCGGCTGGCCACCACCTCCTTGTCCATGCCGCGCAGCAGCCCGGCATAGGTGATGAGCTGTTCGCCGGTCAGGCGGTCAAAGAGCCGCACCCCGTCCGGCAGGATCCCCATCATCCGCTTGGCCTCCAGCGGCCGGGCCCAGACGTCCACGCCATGAACCACGGCGGTGCCGAAGTCCGGGCGCAGCAGCCCCGTGGCCATTGACAGGGTGGTGGTCTTGCCCGCGCCGTTGGGGCCGACGATTCCGAAAAAGGACCCTGCAGGGACGTCCAGGCTGATGCCGTCCACCGCGATCTTTTGCCCGAACCGCTTAACCAGCCCCCGGATGGACAGTGCGGCTGCGGGACCGGCCGGCGGAGCCGGGTGACGTTGCTGGTCAGTCATGATGCCAGACTAGTCCCCGCGGCGGGGAAGCCGGGTCCCCCTGCAGGAACAGCGGAAAAAGCGCAGGACCCCCGGCCGGGCGGCCTGTTGCTACCGAGCCTTGCGGATCCGGATGGGTCCTTTGGCCGTGGCGGGATCAACCACCGAACCGCCCTGGGTGATCACCACCTCGCCGGCATCAACCAGCCGCCGGGCGGCCCTGCGGGCAGGCTCCATGAGGTCGCGCCAATTCTCATCGCCAACAGCCCGGGCTGCGTCCGAAGGGCAGATGGTGGAGGTTGCAGCCCTGGCGGCAAGCAGTTCCAGGATGGTGTTTTCCAGCTGCCGGTTGATGCCGTCGCCAGGGTCCTGCCCCTTGCCGTCCTGCCCTTTCGTCATGACGATAGCCGTATTCAGAAGGTGCGCCGCGGGACGGCGCGGTCATACTGCGGCGCCCACTTGATGTCATGGCCCAGCTCGAATGCTGCGCGGAGCCACCAGTGCGGATCCCGAAGCGCTGCCCTGGCAATGAAGACGCCGTCGGCCTGTCCGGTCGCAACAGCATGTTCGGCCTGGCCGGCGGAGGTCAGAAGCCCTACGGTTCCGGTGGGCACTCCAGCGTCCCTGCGGATGGCGGCGGAGAATCCCGTCTGGTATCCGGGGCCAGCTTTGATCTGCTGATGGGCAACGGCACCGCCGCTGGAAACGTCAAGAAGGTCCACGCCGTGTTGCGCCGCCTCCTGGGCAAGCCGCACGGACGCGGCGAGATCCACTCCGCCGTCGGCCCAGTCACTGGCGGAGATCCTAAGGAGCAGGGGCATCGAGTCAGGAATTACAGCACGCACCGCGTCAATCACCGCAAGCACCAGGCGGTTCCGGCCCGCCTCATCACCACCCCAGGCGTCAGTCCGCGTGTTGATAAGCGGGCTTTGGAACTGGTGCAGAAGGTAACCGTGGGCCGCGTGGATTTCCACCGTATCGAAGCCTGCATCCACGGCCCGGACAGCAGCGTCGGCGAAGTCGCGGATCACGCCGGCGATTTGTTCCCCGCTCATCACGGCGGGTTCGGCATACCCGTCGAAGGCCGAGGACGAAGGCCCTACTGTGGTCCACCCGCCGTCAGATGCCGGGACGCTGCCGTGTTTGCCGGAGAATGGCCAATACGTGGAGGCCTTCCGGCCGGCATGGGCCAGTTGGACACCAATCTTCGCTTCTGCCGCCCCGTACCGATGCACAAAGGACGTAATCCGCTGCCAGGCCTCGGCCTGCGCGTCGTTGTAAAGGCCTGCATCGCGTGGACTGATCATGCCTTCATGGTTCACTGCGGCAGCCTCGGTGAGGATGAGTGCCGCGCCGCCTGCGGCGAAGGAACCGAGGTGCATCAGGTGCCAATCGTGCGGGACGCCGGGCGCGGCGTCGGCATCGCAGCTGTACTGGCACATGGGCGACACCCAGCCGCGGTGCTGGAGCTCAAGGGAGCGGAGCTTCAGCGGCTCAAACAAAGCGGACATCAGAACAGCACCCTCGCGAGCGCCTGGCGCGCCTTGGCCACACGCTCATCTGCCGCGCCCACCACATCGAACAGCTCAAGCAGGCGGAGGCGGGCAGTCTCGCGCTCCGGTCCAAAGTTTCTGCCGATGAAGCTGACCAGGCGGTTCAGCGCGTCCTCCACGTGCCCGCCCGCCACGTCCAGGTCGGCGACGGCGAGCTGTGCCTCCAGGTTGTCGGGCTCATTGGCTGCCCGGCCACGGAGCGCTTCACTGTCCTGGGCCGAGAGCGGCTGCAGGCGCTCCATCAGTTCCACCTGGGCCAGCCCCGCCTTCGCTTCGTGATCCGCCGGCATCTCGTTCAGGGCCTGGCGGTACGCTTCCGCCGCCGCCGCGTAATCACCGGCTTCAATGGCGTCAAAGGCTTTCTGGTGAAGCGGCGGCAGCGGGGCAGGCCCGGCTTCCTGCCCGGCCCCACCGCCCAGGCTGCCGGTCACCCCGTTGGCCGCTGCCACCTTCAGCAGCTCGTCAAAAAGGCCGCGGATCTGCTGTTCGTCGGCGCCGCCCTGGAAAAGCGGAACCGGCTGGCCCTTGAGCACCGCGACGGCGGTAGGCACAGCCTGCACCTGGAACGCCTGGGCCAGCTGCGGAAACGCTTCGATGTCGGCGGCTCCCAGGACCAGCCTGCCGCCATAGCTTTCCACCACGCGTTCCAGGACGTCCAGCATGGTTGCCGATTCGGGTGAGTAGGAGGCCCCGAGGGCGAAGACCACCGGTACCTGCGTGGACAACTCCACCAGTTGCTGGAAGTTGCCCTCGGTCACGTTGACCACCAGTTCGGGAGTGCCGGGAGCGGCGCCGGGATGAGCTCCCCCGGGCGCTTCCGGTCCAGCTGGCGGCGTGGCCGGGGCCGGTGCGGCCGGGCGCTGCTTCAGCGAGGAAAGGTCGACGGCGCCGCGCAAGTTAAGCAGGCTGGCAGCGGCAGGAGGGACTGGGCGGGAAGCTGGCGAACTCATGCTTTCCACTCTAGCCACTCCGGCCGCTGCCGGGGGTAATGGGCGTAAGGCGCCTACTTGAAGCTGGCCCCGACCAGGCCGCGGGTGGCAGCCACAAGGCGCATGGGGTCTGTGGAGCCTGCGGGGGGAACGTAAACAGCCATGGACTCGGCGAAGTTCAGGACCATGCCCGTGGTGGTTTCCTTGCCGCCGGCGAGTGCTGCGGCGTCGTCACCGATGGTCAGTTTGTCACCGGCAGCCTTGGGCGTTCCTTCGAAGCCGAAGTTGATCCGGCCCAGGACCAGGGCGCCACCGTCCGCCGTGCGGAACACAACGGTGTTTTCCGGAACCACCTTGTGCGTGAAGGTGAAGTTGCCGTTTTCGCCTGCCTTAACCACCTCTGCCTGGTAGGACAGCGTGTCTGCAATGTACGGCGAGGACTCCCCCTCCACCAGCTTGTCCTTGAAGGCGGACTCAGCGGAGGTGAGGCGGTCGGCAAGGCCGGACATAGCTTCTTCTCCGCTGTACAGGAGCCCGGTCTTGTCACCGGCGGCCAGCGTTTCCGTGCCATCACGGTTGATGGTGGGGAAGGTGGTGCCGGGCTGCAGCGGATTTGTTTCCACCAGCTTGTAGTTTTCGCGGGCAGATGACTGGACGAGCGTCAGCAGCTGCGGGACCACGTTGCCCTCGCCCTGGGTTACGGCGAGCACCGACCGGGGCCAGTCACGGTTGCTTGTGACCACCGTGGTAAGAAGCTTGGTGGAGCGAACAGGCATCCGTGCCTCGTAGGATCCCACCTGTGAGCGGATCTTGTAGTTCTGCGTCCGGACTTCAAGCTCAGTCCCGCCAACGCGGTCTGCAAGTTTCGCTGCATCCTTTGCTGCGTCGCCGGCGTCCGCTGCGCTGGAGACCTGCTCCAGGATGCGGCGGAACTGGGCATCAAGCAGCACCGGCGAGCCGGACTGCTCCTGCGCCGGGGAGGACGCTGACGACTCAGGAGAAGGCTCAGGCGAAGGCGAGGTGGCGTTCGCTGCCACACCGGTTCCGGCAACTACAGCCGCGGCAACCACGCCGGCAGCAGCCATGCTTACCCGCGAGGACGAGCGCGCTTCTGTCCTGGCGCGGGCGCGCTGGGCAAACCCGCTGCCCTCTCCGTCACGGTCGCCGTTGCGCTTGCGGACCGAGAGCAGGGCGAGGACGATTCCGCCCAGGATCAGGAGCGAGCCCAGCACCATCAGGGGAATGGCCCAAGGGGTGGAGGTATCGTTCGGGAACGTCATGGAGATTGAGGCCGGAGCAGGCTGGGTCCCGTCCGAAGCCAGCAGGAGGGTCCAGTCGCCGTCCGCCGGCGGGGTCCAGGAGTACTCCAGTTCCCCGCTTGCGTTCTCGGTGGAAACCCAGAGGTCTGATCCTGCGGGGTTAGGCGCGGTGGCTTCGCCGTCGGCGTGTTCAACCTGGAGTGACTTACCGTCCTCGGATACCCCTGTGACGGTGTTGTGCGCAGTCTGGCCTACCCAGGCGTCCACGTCATCGGGACGCGCTGACGCCAGCAGGAAGTTGCCATCACCCTCGATGTTGATCCTGACGGTGCCGCCATGCAGGGTGCGCAGGTTCTGGTCGATCACCGTCAGCGGAGCCGCGCCGGCATCAGCGGGCGCGGTAGCCGTGAAAGTCTCGGACGGGGCCCAGATGGTTTTCTGGCCGATGCCGGTCAGCAGTGTCAGGAGGCCGAGCAGCACGAGTGCGGCTGCAGTCTTTAAACGCAAGGGAACACCTATCATCAGCGGGGTTTACGTTCAATAGTAACGGTTTCGTTACCACGGGCCCGGCGCCGGTGCCTGAAACGCTGCTTCTGGTTCATTGGGGACGGGCGCTCCGCAGGTGTTGACAAGGCTGCTGATAGTGTTTGCGATGATCATCACACCGGCCCGCGCAAGCAGGGCCCATGCATCGGACAGGCCCTAATTCCCAGTGACTGACAAGACGGACGAGTCCTCCCCGGCACACGAGAATCCGGCGGGTGCCGAGCCTTCGGCAGGCGCTCCGGAGGTCCCGGCGCCGGTGCGCCGAAGGGGCGCTGCCGCCGCGGCCCTCGGTGTGGTGGTACACCGCCTTCGCCAGCCGCTGCCCGGGGCGCAGCCAAGGCTCCGTTTTGAAATGCCGCCCGAGTACTTCCACCAGGACCAGGCCGATGGCGAGCCCGGCCAGGTGGAGCCCCAGTTCGGTGCTCCAGGCCCGCGGATGTCGCCGCAGCATCCCCTCTATATGGGTTTTATGGGCACCGTAGGCGTGGGGCTGGCACTGCTTGTCTACTGGATCGGCTCAAACACCACTCAGCTGCTGCTGTGGATCGTGGCGGCGCTGTTTATCGCCCTCGGCCTGGAGCCGGTGGTCAGCTGGCTGGAGAGCCGGAAGATCCCCCGCCCGGCTGGAATCCTGGTGTCCGTCACGGTGCTGGTGAGTGCCGTCGTCGGATTTTTCGCCACCCTGATCCCCACGATCGTGGAGCAGGTGACGGAGATTGTCCAGCAGGCACCCGTGTGGGTGCGGGACTTTATCGATTCCGATTTTTTCCGCAGCCTCGATGACCAGTTCGGTGTCCGGGAACGGATAACGGAGGAGCTGGACAAGTTCGTCAACGACCCCGCTGCGGTGGGCGGGATTTTCGGCGGGGTAGTGACGTTCGGGTCAACGGTGGCCAACGGTCTGTTCGGCACGTTGATTGTGCTGGTCCTGAGCCTGTATTTCCTGGCGGCCCTGCCGGCCATGAAGAAGTGGGGTTACCGGCTGGCACCCCGCTCCCGCCGCGCGCGGGTGGAGGCATTGTCAGAGGAGATCACCCGTTCGGTGGGCAATTACGTTATCGGGCAGGCGTGCGTGGCCCTGCTCAACGCGACATTTGCCTTCATCGTGATGTCCATCGTGGGGATCCCCTTCGCGCTCCTGCTGGCGTTCGTGGTTGCCCTGCTGGCGTTTATCCCGCTGGTGGGCGGGCTGATTGCGGGCGTTCTGGTAGTCCTCATCGCGCTGACAGAAGGCTGGCAAAGCGCCGCCGCCTACGGCATCTGCTACTTTGCCTACCTGCAGTTCGAGGCCTACTTCATCTCCCCGCGCATCATGCAGAAGGCAGTGGCGGTGCCGGGTGCGGTGGCCGTTATCTCTGTCATTGCCGGCGGCAGCCTGCTGGGTGTGCTCGGCGCCCTGATAGCCATTCCGACGGCGGCAGCCGTCCTGTTGCTGATCCGCGAAATCTACATCGTGCGCCAGGATAAGCACTGACGCCCCGGCACCGCAGCGTCAGCAACGGAATCCCTGCACCTAGGCCGGGGCGCTGGCAGCCGGGCCGTCCCATTCCTGCGGCAGGCCGGTGCCGCCACTGCCGGAGGCAGTAACTTCTTCTACTATTTCGTTCAGCACGCGGGCTGCGTACTTCTCCCCCACCCACAGGTGTTTGGCGCCCTTGACCCCCACAACGCGCGCCTGGGGCACCAGGCTGAAGCGGCCGGCGGCGGCATCAGGCTGCAGATAATCATCATGCTCAGGCACCAGCACCTTGAGCGGTTTTCCGGACTGTGCCCACTCCAGCAGGTGCGCGTCCTGCGCCCGGTGCAGCGGCGGGGACAGCAGCACAGCACCCTCAATCTGTGAAGCAACCGGCTCTGCAGCCCCGTACATCAGGGCCAGTTCGGTGCCAAAGGACCAGCCCACAAGCCACCGGTTGGGCAGGCCCCGTTCGACGGCGAAGCGGACGGCGGCCTCCACGTCATGCCGCTCGCCGATACCTTCCTCGAAGGCACCGGTGCTGGTGCCCCGCGGGGACTCAGTGCCGCGGGTGTTGAACCGCAGCACCGCGATGCCGGCCAACGCGGGCAGCCGGTAGGAGGCCTTGCGGTAGACGTGTGAGTCCATGAACCCGCCGTGGGTGGGCAGCGGGTGAAGGGTGATGAGCGTGGCCTTGACCGGTCCGGACTCCGGCAGCGCCAGTTCACCCACCAGGGTGTGGCCGTCCGCCGTCTCAAGCTCCACGTTTTCGCGCCTGGCCGGCAGGACTGTTGAAGCACGGATGGGTGTGGGACCGGTGGACTGGCTGAATTCATACGACGCCGGATCAAAAGTCATGCCTGCCAGCTTAGCGACAGCAGCGCCCCGGACCTTACCGGTAGCGGTAGCTGCGGGTCATCCAGCAGTTGGTGTGCCAGTGGCGGCGTTCCGCCAACCCCGCAGCAGCACCAAAAAGGTGGTCATCCTTCCAGACCACAAGGTGGGCAACTCCAGGCAGGACCGCGGTGGAACACTCGGGGCAGATATACGTCTTCTCAGCGTTCCTGGCCGTCATCGTGCGGACCATCCACTCGCCGTCGGGAGCGCTCTCCCGCCGCGCGATGCCGGCCCGGGCACGTTCCAGGTCCAGTTCCGGGACCTGGCTGCTTCCCTTCTTTCCGCCCGCCCTGCCTGCAGCGGCACCTGGTTTCCCGGACACGGGGCGGCGGGGTCGGTTGGAACGCGGCATGCATCCATTCTGCCCCAGCCGGTAGTCTGTACGGCGTGCAACTTGTCATAGCCCGATGCTCCGTTGATTACGTTGGCCGGCTCAAAGCCCATCTCCCCCTTGCCACCCGGCTGCTGCTGGTCAAGGCTGACGGCTCTGTCCTGGTCCACTCGGACGGCGGCTCCTACAAGCCCCTGAACTGGATGAGCCCGCCGGCAACGCTCCGCGTCTCTTCCCCCGAAGACGTGGACCTGGAACTGGGTGTCATAGAACAGTGGACCGTACAGTCGGCCAAGACCGACGACCGGCTGATTATCAACATCCACGAAAAACTCAGTGATTCCTCCCATGACCTCGGAGTGGATCCCGGCTTGATCAAGGACGGCGTGGAGGCGGATCTGCAGCGGTTGCTTGCGGAACAGATCGAAACTCTTGGCGAGGGCTACTCCCTGATCCGCCGCGAGTACTTTACGGCTATCGGGCCGGTGGACATCCTGGCGCGCGACTCGGGTGGCGGCACCGTGGCCATTGAGCTCAAACGGCGGGGTGACATCGACGGCGTGGAGCAGCTTACCCGGTATCTTGAGCTGCTCAACCGCGATCCGTTGCTCGCCCCGGTCCGCGGGATTTTCGCAGCACAGCAAATCAAGCCGCAGGCGAAGGTCCTCGCGAACGACCGCGGCATTGACTGCGTCACCCTGGATTACGACGCCATGCGTGGCGTGGACGACAGCGAGTCGAGGCTCTTTTAGCGGCCGCTTTACCGCCGCCTGCCGTGTGCCTCATTTGCGTCCTGTCAGTTACCGAGAGGTCTTTTTACCTTCTTTTCACCCAAATTTTGTTTGTTTTCCTGCCCAAACCGTTGACCTCCGCTGGGCAGCGTGAAATTCTTATCTCAGTCTTTGTGTAGGTGTTTTTCATGCTCGCAAGACATGTTGCGAGTGCGAAGCTCCTGCAGCGCCGGTTCCTTTTGCGGACGGGCAATCCAGGATTCTTCTCACGGAGTGACCAAGGCCGGTACGAGGTGTGCCGATCTTAAACAAGTTCCATACTGAGGAGAAATAAATGGCACAGGGAACCGTCAAGTGGTTCAACGCTGAAAAGGGCTTCGGCTTCATCACCCCGGATGACTCCGATGGTGATGTCTTCGTGCACTACTCGGAGATCCAGACCGGTGGCTTCAAGACCCTCGACGAGAACCAGCGTGTTCAGTTCGAGATCGGTCAGGGCGCCAAGGGCCCCCAGGCTACCGGCGTAACACTGGTCTAGTCCCGCCGTCCGGCCGCTAAGGGCAGCCGGCAGCGAAAAATGATCCCCGGCAATTGTGCCGGGGATCATTTTGTTGATTACCGGGATGGTTGGTGCTGCCTCATAGGTTAACCCTGTTAAGTGGCGACCCGCTTTGTTGGTGGTAACAGGATGAGTTCACTTCACCAATTTGCGCACCAGGCGCGCACCCTGCGGAAGGGAAAGCCCCGGGAGGTAGGCACGCGTTAATGCGCGGCCAATAGCGGGTAAGTGCAGCGGGTCCTGATAATACAGGTAAAGGGCGCGGTACTCCGGTTTGAACCTTGATTTGAATGCTGCCAGGGACCGGAATCCGTAAACCGGTTCCAACGCGTGTCCAACCAGATCGAGAATCCGGACCAGATTATCAGCGCCGCTTTCCGCGGCTGGATCATCCGCTGTTCCAGGGATGCTCGCCAGCGGCGAACCCGAGAGGGAAATGACCTCCACCGAACCGCGCAGCTCGAGCACCGCGGAGGCGATAAGGAATTCCATCACCCCCGGAAATCCCCCGCTTCCCCGGCGCATGACGTCAAGGGTCCGGCTGACCAGCCTCCCGCCATCGTAAACCGGCAACCAGCTGGTGACCCCGTGGACCGTGCCGTCCTCGTCAACGGCAAGGCAGCACAGGACCTCCGGGTCATCAAGTTCATCAATGCCGCCAAGGGTGAAACCCATCTCCGGGACGGTCTTTCCGGCCGCCCACTCCTCCGAGACCTCACTCAGCCGGGAGCGAAGCGCTGCAGGCAACGACTCATAGGACCCCCAGACAGCTTTCACTCCCAGCTTTGCCGCGCGGTTCAGCGCCGTCCGGACGTTCTGCCATTCCTTGCCTTTGAATTCGAGTTCCCGGACCGCCAGCCGCGTCTCCTGGGCCACGGCGACCCGCGAAAAACCGCGCTCCTGGAGCATGGGCCAGAAAGCATCGTCGCAGGAGTAAAGCGCGGGGACCAGCGCCTGACGGCTGCAGTGGGCCAAAAACCCCGCCGTGACGTCCTTCTGCCACTGCCGCGGACCAAAGGCTCCGCCCAGTGTGAGGGCCACGCTGCCGTGCCGCTGGAAAGCCACCGCACCGTGGCCGTCAGGGCTGAACCAGTACTGGTTGGGTTCCCAGAGCGCCATCCAAGACAGTGGTCCCCCGCCCTGATGAAGCAGGTTCCGTGCCCTGATGCGGTCCTGCCGCCCGGAGTCGTTCCCATGGTGTCCGCCCAGCAGTGCCCACCACACCGCGGCCAGCGCCACCACCCAGAACACCGGACCGGAGTAAGCGAAAAGGACGGCCTCCACGCTGTTCCGGTCAGCGAAAACCCGGTGGTAATGCTGCGGGATGGGAACCGGGACATACTGCCGGGCGAGCTCGGCGAACAATCCCAGCAGCCCGCCGTCGCGCGTTAGACCGCCGGCCCAGAACCAGGCGGCCGCATAGGTACTGGCAAGGAGAAGCCACGTTCCGCCCACCACCAGGGCCAGCTTCCGGCGGGCGGAGGGAAGGGTCTGGACGCGGAACTGCCGCCGGTTGACCCACAGGAGTAACGACAGCAGCAGGGGCACCCCCACCAGCGGCAGCACGTGGGCAAAGGCGGAACCCATAGGCGGGGCGGAAGGCCCGTGAAGACGGGATGGAACCAGGGCGAACAGCGCCAGGTAGACGGCCGCCAGCCCGGTCACGGCCAGCTGGATGGCGAGCGCCATATTCAGGGCAAGCCGCCGGCCGCGGCGCATGCCGTCCGCGCAGATCAGCAGCAGGACCACCGGAACTACTGAAAGCGCAAGGCCGAAGGGTCCGGCGAAACCTGCCCTGCCGGCTTCAATGCATTCTGCTTCCACTGTGGCGCCGCAGTTGAAGGCGAGCTGGCTGAGGGTGGGCATAGGGTTCAGCACGACGTCACGCAGGAGCGCCAGCGGTCCGGTGGGAGCCCGCGCAATCCCTGTGAGGATAGGGCCCACTGCGAAGACGGCAACGGTCAGTGCCAGGAGGTTACGGGTTTCCCGGCCGGTGGAGCGGTGCCGGTGCAGGTGGCCGTGGTCGCCCTGGATCCACCAGCCGGCCAGGAGCCCCAGGACGGCGCCAAGCAGCCCGATCGCCGTTTCTGCATGCCCCACGTAGAGCACCAGCAGGAGCGAGATGGACAGCACGCCGGTGCGCAGCCGGCGCTGCCAGAGGACGGGGAGCCTTCCGCTCGCCGCGAGTGCCGCCGTCAGGACTGCCGGGTAGGGCCCGATCAGGATGTCATCAGCCATCCGGTCGAGCCATCCGTCGCCCACGTAGCCGGCCAGCTGGGTGAGCAGCAGGAACAGCGTCACAGCGGCGAACTGGCCGCCAAAAAAGATTATGGCCGCCGCCGGCGTACCCATCCGCCGTTCTGCAAGCCCCAGCAGGAGCAGGATCATCAGGCACGCGGCCACATAGGCCATCGGGTTGGTGGCGAAAAAGAGGCTGGTGAACAAGGACCACCAGTTGCCCGCGCGCAGCCCCGGCCCGCTCACTCCCGCCACGTCCAGCAACTGTTCCGGGGGCCCGGCCAGGTAGCTTCCGGTCACGGCGCCGGTGGTGAGGAACACCGCAAGCACGGCCGCGGAGAACGGCATGGATTTCAGTGCGGCGATGCCCCGGTCCCGGGCAGGGCGTCCCACTGTTGCCCACGCCAGTGACGCTGTGCGGACCTGCTGTCCCGAACTCACTGCTGCAGTCCCCACCTCTCGGCCAGGAACTCCAATGCATCGGCTATCCGCCTGGACGATGTATCCCAGGAGTGCCGGTGTTTTCCACCTCGTGGGCCCGGACCGTGAAGCCAGCGTCCCGGGCGGCGGCAGCCACAGTACGGAGGTACGTCACGAATTCGGGGTCGTTCTGTCCAGCGGTCAAATACACGGCGCTAGTCTCGAAGCGGCGCTCTTTCATGATGGCAAGGGGCGTCTGCCGTTCAAACGCAGCCGGATCACCCGGAAAGGCGGCGTCTATGGTCTTTTGCCGCTCCTTGGCGATGGCCGGCTCCGCTTCGCCTGAGAAGGACAGCACGGACGGAAACAGTTCAGGGTGCCGGGTTCCCATTTGCAGGGCGCAGGTGCCGCCGAAGGAAAATCCGCCGATGGCCCAGTGCTCGTGGTTGGTGTCCACCGCCAGGGTGGAACTGATCCAGTCCGGCACATCCCGCGAGAGGTACGTATCAGCCTTGGCAATGCGGCTGTCCATGCACATGGTGTTGGCGGACTGGGACCCGTTCGGGTCGGGCACTACAACCACGGGGGCGACGCCGCCGTGGGACTCAGCGAAGGAGTCCATGTGCGCCTGCAGGGTACCTCCGGTGAGCCAATCGGCGGGGCCACCCGGCTGCCCTGCAACCAGGACGAGCACCGGAAGGGCGGGACGGTTTGCGGTGGAATAGGCGGGGGGCAGGTAGATGTAGGCTTCGCGCGGACTCATACCGGAGAGGGTGCCGGGGATGGCGGACTTGCGCAGCACTCCCCCCTCGGGCAGTTCACCCTGGGGTGCCCACGTGTGGAGGGGAACGCCGTCGGCCTCGCCGGACTGGCGCATCAGCCCAGGTTCGAGGGCAGGGATCTTGGCCACCGCAGTGCCGAACAAATCGCTCACCGTGCGGTGGAGGCCGTAGTAGGCGTTGATTTGGACGGATGCAAGGGCCGCCACCAGGAGCACTGCCGCCAAGCCTGTGGCACGGCGGCGCCAGCTGCTCCGTGGCAGCCGCAGCAGAAAGAGGATCACGGCGGCGACACCGGGCACCACCCAGAGCAGGACCGGATCCGGTATGTTGTCCGGGAACACGGAGAAGACGTTGATAAGGGCCCAGTGAACGCCGGCCACCAGCGCGAAGGCAACAGCAGCGGCGGCGATGGCACGAAGGATCCACCGCTTCGCAGGCAGGCCGGACGGCCGTGCCAAAAGATATGCCGCGCCAGCCAGTCCCAGGATGAGGGACACCCAATATACCGGGCCCTCGGTGAGCCTGAGGTCGAAGAACCAGTCCACGCCGGCTAGCGCCAGGTGCCCACGCCGATGACCGGTCCGGCCTCCAGCCAGGACGACAGGCCTGCGTAGGCGTCGAACTTCATGGCAAGGCGAAGGTCCTGCCCTTCGTACCGCAATTCGACAATGACGACGTCGGGCTGGACCTTGACGGCCTCGGCTTCCGTGGGCTTGCGGCGGCCCAGCAGTTCAAGCGAATGACGCTTGAACTTATGCTTGGGGCGGACACTCAACGAGAGCAGCCTGAACCACTCGAGGTCGTTGTCCTGATAACGACAAACCCCCATCTGCCAGCTGTTTCCAGCCATGCAAATGGAGGCGTCCACCGTGCCGAGGGCACGCCGCAGGTTGAAGCGGCGCACCCCCGAAAGGCACAGTGCGAATATCAGCAGTCCAAACACGACTGCCATGGCGATGAACGAAAAACCAGGGGCGTCCATCAAGGTGGTGCTAGCGGATCCCAGCGGTAGCCGAGCCGCCCAGGTGGGCGTTGTCGGCAACAATAACCACGCGGTTGTTGTCAACGGAGAAGAATCCGCCGTCCACATCTACGGCAATACGGTCACCGGACACCGGCTGGATGGCCAGTTCACCTTCGGCCAGGATCGCCAGCAGGGGCGAGTGGCCGGGCAGGATTCCGATTTCACCATCGCTGGTGCGGGCCTTGACCATCCTGGCCGCTCCGGACCACACGAAGTGGTCCGCTGCGACAATCTCAACCTCAAGCTCAGCCATATTACTTGGTCTGTTCCTGGATCTTGGCCCACTGGCGCTCTACGTCATCGAGGCCGCCCACGTTGAAGAACGCCTGCTCCGCGATGTGGTCCAGCTCGCCGTCGCAGATGGCCGTGAAGCCCTCAACGGTGTCCTTGATGGAAACCGTGGAGCCTTCAACACCGGTGAACTGCTTGGCCGTGTAGGTGTTCTGCGAGAGGAACTGCTGGATGCGGCGTGCACGCGACACGACAATCTTGTCCTCTTCGGAGAGTTCGTCGACACCGAGGATGGCGATGATGTCCTGGAGTTCCTTGTTCTTCTGCAGGATCTGCTTCACCCGGACAGCCGTGGTGTAGTGGTCCTTGCCGATGTACTGGGGATCCAGGATGCGGGAGGTCGACGTCAGCGGGTCAACGGCCGGGTACAGACCACGGGAAGCGATTTCACGGGAGAGTTCCGTGGTCGCGTCGAGGTGTGCGAAGGTCGTGGCCGGAGCCGGGTCGGTGTAGTCATCTGCGGGAACGTAGATGGCCTGCATCGAGGTGATGGAGTGGCCCTTGGTGGAGGTGATGCGCTCCTGCAGGAGGCCCATCTCATCTGCCAGGTTGGGCTGGTAGCCCACAGCCGAAGGCATGCGGCCGAGGAGGGTGGAAACCTCGGAACCCGCCTGGGTGAACCGGAAGATGTTGTCGATGAACAGCAGCACGTCCTGGTTCTGCACATCGCGGAAGTACTCCGCCATGGTCAGGGCGGACAGGGCTACGCGCAGGCGCGTTCCCGGCGGCTCATCCATCTGGCCGAACACAAGGGCGGTGTCCTTGAGGACGCCTGCCTCTTCCATTTCGACCCAGAGGTCGTTGCCCTCACGCGTACGCTCGCCAACACCGGCGAATACCGAGGTACCACCGAAGTTACGGGCAACACGGGTGATCATTTCCTGGATCAGAACGGTCTTGCCCACGCCGGCGCCGCCGAACAGGCCAATTTTTCCACCCTTGATGTAAGGGGTGAGAAGGTCGATGACCTTGATGCCCGTTTCGAGCATCTCGGTGGAACCTTCAAGCGAGGCGAAGCTCGGAGCCTTGCGGTGGATAGGCCAGCGTTCGCTGATCTGCAGTTCCGACTCGGCGACGTCCAGGGGCTGACCCAGGACGTTGAAGATGTGGCCCTTGACGCCGTCGCCAACCGGAACGGAAATCGGGGCACCGCTGTCCACCACGGACGTGCCGCGGACAAGTCCGTCGGTGGCCTGGAGGGAGATGGCGCGCACGAGGTTGTCGCCCAGGTGCTGGGAGGTCTCGAACGTGATGGTTTTGGTGACACCGTTGAGGGTGATCTCGGTAGTCAGGGCGTTGTAGATGGACGGGATTGCGTCAGCCGGGAATTCGACGTCGACAACCGGGCCGATTACGCGCGCAATACGGCCGGTGGCACCGGACGTTGCGGCTACGTGTTCGGTAGCAGTGGCAGTCATCTCTCTCACTTCACTCAGTAGATGGCGTGGATTTAAGTTTATCTGTGGTGGTGCAGGTCCAGCTGAACGCGGGGCCGTGCAGGCTAGGACGCGAGGGCGTCGGCGCCGGCAACGATCTCGGACAGCTCCTGCGTAATTTCAGCCTGGCGGGCCGTGTTGCGCAGACGCGTGTACTTCTTGATGAGGTCCGTGGCGTTGTCGCCTGCGGACTTCATGGCACGCTGTCGGGCAGCGAGCTCCGAGGCTGCTGCCTGCAGCATGGCCGCGAAGATGCGTGACTCGATGTAGCGCGGCAGCAGAGCGTCAAGAACACGCTCGGTTTCCGGCTCGAACTCGTACAGCGGCAACAGGTCCGTTTCTGAAGCCGCCTGCTCTTCCACAACTTCCAGGGGAAGCAGGCGGATGACAGTTGGCTCCTGGGTGACCATGGACTTGAAGCGGGTGTACACCACGTGGATTTCATCCACGCCGCCCTCTTCGTAGTCGGTTGCGAAATCGGCCAGCAGTGCTTCGCCGACTTCGCGCGCGGTAGTGAACTCGGGTGCGTCGGTGCCTCCGGTCCAGACCCGTGAGTATTCACGGTTCCGGAACTCAAAGTAGGCCTGCGCCTTGCGTCCGACGAGGTACGTCTTGACTTCCTTGCCTTCAGCGTGGAGCAGCTCGTTGAGACCCTCCACCTGCTTCAGCACGCTTGCCGAGTAGGAACCAGCCAGGCCACGGTCCGAGGTGATTACCAGGACGGCGGCGCGGCGGATCTGCTCCGGCTCGGTGGTCAGCGGGTGGTCGATTTCGCTTTGGCTGGCGACAGCAGAAACGGCGCGCGTGATCGCGTTCGCGTAAGGCAGTGAAGCTGCTACGCGCGCACGGGCCTTGCCGATGCGCGAGGTAGCGATCAGTTCCATCGCCTTGAAGATCTTGCGCATCGACGTGGTCGAGCTGATCTTCTGGCGGTAGACCCGAATCTGGGCTCCCATACTTATCCTTTCCTAACATTCCGTAGACCGGGTGTGCCGGACCCTGGAGGTCCGGCACACCCGGCCAGTGGAATTAGCGCTTCTGCTTGACGATTTTTTCCTGGTCGACATCGCCCTCGGAGATAGCGCTGTGCTCCTCGTGGCCGGCGCCTACCAAGTGGTTGTCACCCTCGCCGAAGAAGCCCTTTTTGAAGGCCACGATGGCGGACTTCAGCGCTGCCGCGGTGTCATCGTCCAGCACGTTGGTCTGCGCCAGCGTGGTGAGGATGGAGGACTTGTGAGTGAGGTGCTCCAGGAACTCCGACTCGAAGCGGTTGATGTCCTCAACCGGAACGTCGTCGAGGTAGCCGTTGGTGCCTGCCCAGATGGAGACGACCTGGTTCTCGACCGGGAACGGCGAGTACTGGCCCTGCTTGAGCAGTTCCATCAGGCGGGCGCCACGGGTGAGCTGCTGGCGTGAAGCGGCGTCCAGGTCCGAGGCGAACATGGCGAAGGCCTGCATGTCGCGGTACTGGGCGAGGTCCAGCTTCAACGTACCGGAGACCTTCTTCATGGACTTCACCTGTGCGGCGCCGCCCACGCGGGACACGGACACACCAACGTCAACAGCAGGACGCTGATTGGCGTTGAAGAGGTCCGACTGCAGGAAGATCTGGCCGTCGGTGATGGAGATGACGTTGGTCGGGATGTAGGCCGAAACGTCGTTCGCCTTGGTCTCGATCAACGGCAGGCCGGTCATGGACCCTGCGCCCAGCTCATCGGAGAGCTTTGCACAACGCTCCAGCAGGCGGGAGTGCAAGTAGAACACGTCACCCGGGTAGGCTTCGCGTCCCGGCGGACGGCGGAGCAGCAGCGACACTGCACGGTAGGCCTCAGCCTGCTTGGACAGGTCATCGAACACGATGAGGACGTGCTTGCCGCCGTACATCCAGTGCTGGCCGATGGCCGAGCCGGCGTACGGTGCAAGGTACTTGAAGCCTGCGGGGTCCGAAGCGGGAGAGGCCACGATGGTGGTGTACTCCAGTGCGCCGTTGTCCTCGAGGGTCTGACGGATGGCGGCAATGGTTGACGCCTTCTGGCCGATTGCCACGTAGATGCAGCGGACCTGCTTGGTCACATCGCCCGAAGCCCAGTTGGCCTTCTGGTTGATGATGGTGTCAATCGCAATGGCGGACTTGCCGGTCTGGCGGTCACCAATGATGAGCTGGCGCTGGCCGCGGCCGATCGGAATCATGGCGTCGATGGCCTTGAGTCCGGTCTGCATCGGCTCGTGCACCGACTTGCGCTGCGTTACGCCGGGAGCCTGGAGCTCCAGTGCGCGGGTGGTCTCGGCCTTGATCTCGCCGAGGTCGTCGATGGGCACGCCCAGCGGATCGACCACGCGGCCGAGGAAGGCGTCGCCCACGGGTACGGACAGAACCTGTCCGGTGCGGTGGACTTCCTGGCCTTCTTCGATGCCGGTGAAGTCGCCGAGGATGATGACGCCGATTTCGCGGACGTCAAGGTTCTGGGCGAGGCCCAGGGTGCCGTCCTCGAAGCGCAGCAGCTCGTTCGCCATGACCGAGGGAAGGCCCTCAACACGGGCGATGCCGTCACTAGCGGTGGTTACGCGGCCGACCTCTACGCGCTCTGCGTTTCCGGGTTCGTAGGACGCCGCGAACTCGTTCAGCGCATTACGGACGTCGTCGGCGTTGATGGTCAATTCGGCCATCTGCAGTCCCTGCTCTCCTGTTTTTGTGATCACCGTTGCGATGACCGGGGTTTCTATCAGTTTTGTTGTGCTTGTCCGGCTAGCCGGCCAGCTGGCGTTGCAGCTCGCCAAGGCGGGTGAGAACCGAAGCATCGAGCACTTCGTCACCGACCTGGACGCGGATGCCGCCAATGAGTGACGGATCAACGTTGACGTTGACCTTCAGTTCCCGCCCGTACATTGCATTCAGGCCCGCCTGGAGGCGGGCAAGCTGCATCGGTGTCAGGGGGCGGGTCACGCTGACCGTTGCAATCCAGCGCTGCTGCCGCTTGGCCGCCAGTTCGGCGAACCGTTCCACCAGCCGGGTGGGCTTGATGCCGCGGGGCTGGGTAACTGCCTGCGTGATGAGGACCTTTGCTTCCTCACTCACACCGGGAACCAGCTTCTCGGCAAGGGCAGCCTTGGCTGCAGCGCTGGCCTGTGGTTCGGACAGAGCACGTTGTACCTCGTGGTTGGAGGCAACGGCCTGGTTGAAGGAGAACAGATCGTTCTCCAGCTCTTCCAGGCCAGAGATTCCGGAGGCAGAAACGGCCGACTTGTTTTCAGCAACGGAAATAACCACCGTTGCGGCAAGAGTCTCGAGTGCATCGCCGATATCCCGGGCAGTTGCCCAGCGTGAGCCGGCCAGTCCGCCCGCGATCTCTGCAGCATCAGCGGAGACTTTCCCGCCAACCAGCTGCCTGACCAGCGCCGACTTTTCGTCACCGTTGCGGGACGGGTCAGTCAGGGCGCGGCGCAAGCCAGCCGAGCTGTCCACCATTCCCAGAATTCCGAAGAGTTCCTTTGCCAGCTGCAGTGACGCCGTCGGAAGCTTGGCTTCCAACATGGCCAGCCCTGTTGCCAGCGATTCGCTCGATACGCCTGCCATTACTTAGCTGCACCTGCGTTCTGGGTCTCCAGATCTGCCAGGAAGCGGTCCACTACCCGTGCTGCACGCTGGTCGTCGTTCAGCGATTCGCCAACGATGCGGCCGGCCAGGGTAGTGGCCAAAGTGCCCACCTCCGAACGCAGGGACACAACGGCCGCCTGGCGCTCGGATTCGATCTGGGTGTGGGCCTGGGCCGTAATGCGGGCAGACTCTGCTGCTGCCTTTTCCTTGAGATCCGCGAGGATCTGGGCACCTTCGGCCCGGGCTTCCTCACGGATGCGGTTGGCTTCGGCGCGGGCGTCGGTCAGCTGCTGCTTGTACTCTTCGAGTGCAGCAGACGCCTCAGCCTGGGCCTTTTCAGCCTTTGCAATGCCGCCTTCGATAGCCTCGGCACGCTCGGCGAAGGTCTTCTCGAACATCGGGACAACGAACTTGACCACGATGAACATGAGGATGGCAAAGCCCACCAGGGTAACGCCCATTTCCCAGAGGTTGGGCATCAGGGGGTTAACTTCGCCCTCAGTGGCGGCTGAGATGATCAGCTGATTCATATTTCACCCGTCCTTTTCTACTCGGTTCTGTAAGTTCGCTTCGTTCTAAGGACTAGAGAACGAAGGCGAAGACCAGGCCGAGGATGGCGAGGGCTTCGGTAAGCGCAAGGCCGAGGAACGCGATCGGCTGCAGGACACGCTGTGCTTCCGGCTGGCGGGCGACGCCGTTGATGTAGGCAGCGAATACGAGACCAACACCGATACCACCGCCGATTGCGGACAGACCGTAACCTACGAGGTTGAGATTGCCTTCCATTTTTCTTCCTTTCAAGATGCCACCCATGTGGCAGGTTGTTTGGGTTGCTATCATCCCCGCGAGGGGAAGCTTAAGGGTGCCTAGTGGCTGTCGGCGTGAAGCGCGCCTTCAATGTAGATCGCGGTCAGCAGGGTAAAGACGTAGGCCTGCAGGACCATGATCAGGGCTTCAAGCATGTACATGGCGATGGCGCCGGCGAGAACCAGTACGGAGGTCCCCTTGAGCAGGAGGTTCTCCTGCATGATGAGGTACTCGATGCCGGATCCGGCGATCATCACGATGAGGTGTCCTGCGAGCATGGTCGCGAACAGACGGAGGCTGTGCGTGACGGGCCGGACCAGGAAGTTGGAGATGATCTCGATCGGGATCACGATCGGAAGGATGAACCAGGGAACACCGGAAGGCACGGTGGCCAGCTTGAAGTAGCGGAGTCCGTTCTTCTTCACGCCGATGGCGATCCAGGTGAAGTAGACAAGGCCGGCCAGTACGTAGGCGCCGCCCACGTGCGAGAACGTGGGGAGCTGGAACAGCGGAATGGCACCGTAGATGTTGTTCACCAGGATGAAGAAGAACAGGCTGAACAACAGCGGGACGTACTTAATGAAGTCCCTGCCGCCGATGATGTCCTTGGCGATTCCATTGCGGACGAAGCCGTAGGCGGCCTCGCCGGCGAACTGGAGCTTGCCGGGTACCAGCTGCTGCTTGCGTGCGGCGAGCACGAAGAAGACGGAGATAAAGACAACAGAGAGGAGGACCAGCAGCATCTGCTTGGAGAATCCTTCTGCGGCACCCCACGGCAGGATTGCCGGCAAATGCATTTCGTTAATTCCAGGAGGAGTAAACTCTCCTGAATCTTGGGCCGGGAGCGCAAGCGCGATCAACGCGTTTCCTCTCTGCAGTGTCCATCATTGGGCGTTGGGCGGGGACCGGCAGACGAAAGGCCTGCTGTTCCCCCTGTGAAATTATTTGGCATTAGTGTCGCCGTCCTGGGACGGCCCGCTGGCAGCATGGCGCTCTCCAGCAATTTTTCGAGAACTGGTAAGGCCATGCATGTGGGAAAGGTAAAAACCTCCGACGGCTCCAAGCAGAGCGCCTGCGAGCACAATCCAGCGCGTTCCCCACACGTAATCCAGACCCCACCCTATCAAACTCCAGACGATGATTCCGCCAATGATGTAGCTGAATACGGCCATGCCGGCGTTGTATCCGCCGCTGGTTCCGTCGCGTGATACACCGGGGGCAGAGCCGTCCGATTTGCCCGTGCCGTTGGATGCTTCGTTGGGGTTCCTGGGATCACGCATCGCGGGTTTCCTTGGTTTCTGGATCGTTGTAGATCTGGAGGCGGGCTTTGCTGAAACCGTAAAGTTCGGCAGCCTGCCAAAGTACGACGGCGGTGACGGCACCGGCAACGAACCAGCGGCCATGCAGCCACTGCGGAGCCCCGATGACGAACAGGACCGCCGCGAATCCAACCACCTTCACGAAGTAGGTGGCGACGAACATGCCGATGGCCCCGGATGGATTGTTGCGCCCCATGAAGTGGCCCACCAGCAGGCTGATCCCGAAGAACACCATCACAAGCAGGCCGCCCAGAGTACTGGACACGGCGCCGCTTCCGCCGTCGAGGATTGCTGCAGGGACTGCGCACAGGGCGAGTCCGGCCGCAGCAGCTGCGGAACTTCGTCCCAGGAGGTTCAGCCACAGGGACGTTGTGGGGCTGGATGCGCCAACGTTTCCGTTGCCGGAGGCAGGTCCGGACTCGGCGTTGGAGGTCATTTGATCCCAATCGTCGGCAGCATCAGGCACGGAGCCAGGAGGCAGTTTGAAGGGCAGCTTTGGCTGCCTTCGAATTCTACACGAGATAGAACACCGCTAGCTCACCGGAAGCCGTGTGACTTTGGAGGGGCGCCGGTACCGCCTGATGAGGTCCGGGCTGGCGAGGTACAGGGCAAGCACCAGCACGGTCGCGGCCACGCACAGGGCGACGACCGGAAGAGGCGCAGTGGCGGCGGCAAAGCCCAGGATGATCACGGCGGCGGTGCACACCGTGACAGTTGCTGCAGACTGGAGGTGCGAGAATCCCACGTCGGTGAGCCGCTGGTATACATGCTCCCGGTGCGAGGCGTACCACCGCTCCCCTGCCTTGATCCGGCGCAGCAGGGTGTAGCCGGTGTCCGCGGCGTACACCAGGACTGGTGAAAGAACGTATTCGACATAGACGCCGCCGAGGAAGCCGGCTACGGCGAGGGCGGCAATCGAGGCACCCAGCAGGTAGCTGCCGACGTCGCCAAGGAAGACGGAACCGCGGCTGAGGTTCCATGGAAGAAAACCGAGGAATGCCGTGGCCAGCACCAAACCACCGGCCGCGAGCCATGGCTGTCCGGACAGCCAGCCGGCCGCGGCATAGGCAGCCCCGGCTGTCACCCCGTGCAGGCCCGAAATGCCATTGACGCCGTCCATGAAATTGGCGATGTTCACGTAGGCCGCGATCGCCACGGCAGCCAGCGGCAGCCACCAGAACGACTGTCCTGTCAGTGCGATGAGCACCGCCGAGCCGACGGCCCCGATGCCGAGCTGGGCGCCCGCGCGCCCGCGGATGGACATGCCGCGCAGGTCCTCGGCCCACCCCACGGCTGCGCACGCGGCAATGATGCCAAGCACGACGGCGAATACTGAGCGGTCCACTGTCACGACCCCCAGCAGCACCGCAGCGGCATAGCCAAGTGCTGTTGCCAGGGCCACGGCGACACCCATGCCGCGGATGGTCGCATTGACGTGCGATGAACGGGCGGAAGGAACATCCACCACGCCCATCCGGACCAGCCAGGGCTTCACGGCAAAGGGAAGCAGCAGGCTGGCCAACAGCGTGATCCCGGCCACCAGGGCCAACGGCATCATGAGGCCACCCGGATCTCACCGGCGTCGTTGGCCTCATCATCGGGGATGGCGGTGATATTGGCGCCTTGTTCTGCCTCACAGCGGGCCAGCCAGACGTTGAGGTCAAGCTTGTCCGGGTCCTGCTCGGTGGCCTTGGTGTGTGAAATCTTTGGGTGCAGGGGCCGCTGGTCCCGTTCACCGCTGCCGACCAGCACTTCGTGCAGCTTCTCCCCCGGCCGCAGCCCGGTGTAGATGATTTCCACGTCCTTGCCCGACATGGCAATCATCCGCTGCGCGACATCCAGGATGCGGACCGGTTCACCCATGTCCAGGATCAGTACGTCGCCGCCGGTACCGATGGCACCTGCCTGGATCACCAGCTGGCATGCCTCGGGGATGGTCATAAAGAACCGTGTGACATCGGGGTCGGTGACGGTGACGGGACCGCCTACACGGATCTGCTCGGTGAAGAGCGGCAGCATCGAGCCGCGGCTGCCCATGACGTTGCCAAAGCGGACCGACACGAACTTGCTGCCGGTCTGGCCTGCCATCCAGGCGGTAAGTTTTTCCGCCACCCGCTTGGAGTGGCCAAGGGCGGTGGTGGGGTTGGCCGCCTTGTCGGTGGAAATGTTCACAAAGTGCGAGACACCGGCCCGCTGGGCAGCACGCAGGACGTTCAGGGTGCCGCAGACGTTGGTCTTCCAGGCCTCCACCGGATACTGCTGCAGCAGCGGCGCGTGTTTGAGGGCGGCGGCGTGGAAGACCACTTCAGGGCGCCGGTCCTCGAAGATGTTCTGCAGTGCTTCAGCGTCGCGGATGTTGGCCAGCACTGTGTCCCGGCCTGCCAGCAGGCCGTGGCCGGTGATGGAGATCTGGGTTTGCTGCAGGCCCGTCTCGTCGTGGTCCAGCATGATCAGTTCCGCCGGCTCGAACTGGACGATCTGCCGGCAGAGCTCGGATCCGATGGATCCGCCGGCGCCGGTCACCAGAACCCGTTTGCCCTTGATGTATCCCGCAATCTCGTCGACCTTGATGTCCACCGGCCGCCGGCCGATCAGGTCCTCGACCGCCACCTCGCGGAAATCGGAAAAACCGGCAGGTGCGCCGCCGCCCAGCATGTCCCGCAGCGGGGGAAGCACCAGCACACGCACGTTCAGGCCCGCCACGGCATCGGAAATGCGCCGGACTACGGAGGCCTCGACGTTGGCGAAGGCCAGGACCAGGACCGAGGCGCGGGTGCGGCGGATGATGGCCGGCAGGTCATCGCCGCGGCCCTGTACCTGGACGCCGGAGAGCCGCAGGTGTTTTTTGGCCGGGTCGTCATCGACCAGGCCCACCGGGAAGTACGGGGAATCCGGATCCTGCAGCATCCGTGTCACCAGGGAGTTGCCGAGGAATCCGGCGCCGTAAACCAGCGTGTTTTGTGCCCCGTCCCCGGGCCGTGCCTTGCCTTCCACATAGAGCCTTTTCGCGTACCTGGCGGCGCACATAAAGAGACAGGCGAAGGGAAAGGCGATCAGGCCCACGCTGCGGCCGATGCTGATGGCTTCGTAGAGCACCAGCAGGCTTGCAGTGATGGTGGCGGCGACAATGACGGTGACGAAGACCAGCGCCTTGGCCTCCTGGAAGCTGCCGAAGGGATACCGGCCGCGGTACAGGGCGAGGGAGTAGCCGGCCAGCATCTGGGCCACCACCGCGATGGCAGCGATAACGACCGCTCCGGCGAACTGTTCCATCCGGATGCCCATCTCATAGCGCAGCAGCAGCGCCAGTCCGATCGCCACAACCCACGACATTGAGTCCAGGAAGAGCTGGATCCAGATCCAGAGTGCGGGTTTCTCGTCCCGTACGGCGGCAGATGCCTGCGTTTCTGATTTTGTACTCAACGAAAGATGCAACCGACTTCCAATACCACGGCGGCCAGGCGCCTGTTTCAAAATACCCCGCCGCAAGACCGTCGGACGGCGAAGGGGCCTAAGACGATACTAATTGCTTCGGGTTCCGCTGCCCGGATATGCCGGCAGCGGCGGCATGGGTTCCCAGCCCCTGTCCGCCAGGATTATTCGTGATTCACGCCATCCCTGCCAGAGTGCGCCCGCCCCCTTGAGGGTCCTCTCGACCAGGACCAGGCGGACAAGTTCCTTGAGGAAGGTCAGGGCGGTGCCGGCTGCGAAACCCGCCCGGTTGAATTTGCCGTATGCCCGCAGGTAGTGCGCCACATGCCCGCGGTTGCGCATCACATAGCGGCGGCTCAGGTCGGAGGAATCATTGAGATGGCGCAGTCCCAGGTCCACCTGCCGCTGCGCGCGGACCTTTTTGATGACAAAGGCATTGACGTACACCACCGGTGTTTGCTGCGCGGCAAGCCAGCCGTAGACCAGGTCGTCCCAGGTGATGAAGAAACGGGGATCCGGCAGGCCGATGCTACGGGCAACGGAAGCATGGATAAGCATGCCTTCAAAGTTCCCTACGTTTGTATGGAAGACCTCAGAGTGCCGGAAAACATCGCGCGAAACCGGAAGGAAGATGCCCAGCGCCTCGACGAAATGGTGCTGCCAGAAGAACGGCTTGCCGTTGGCGTCGTACCGGCGGCCGATGAGGCAGGAGTACTCCGGCGTGAACTTCTCCAATGCCTCCACCGCGCCGGGCAGAACCTCGACGTCGTCATCCATCAGCCACAGCCATTCGGCCCCGGACTCCAGTGCCAGCTCCACGCCGCGCGAAAACCCGCCGGCCCCGCCAACGTTCCGGTCAAGCCGTTCGTACTGGATGGGCGGCCCGCCGGCTTCGATGGCCTGGGCGACCACGTCCGGAGTGTGGTCGGTGCTGGCATTGTCCACTACGAGGATCCGCGCAGGGGCAGTGTCCAGCCGGGCGAAGGAATCGAGCAGGTTGCGCAGGAATTCTGCCCGGTTGTAGGTGACGACGACGGCGTAAAGGTTCTCCACGGGTGCCTAGCTGTTTGCGGACATCAGTTCCGCGGGCGAGCCGAAACCCTTGCCGCGGAAGCCGATTGAATAGGCCCTGAACCAGTGCGCCAGGCCTTTGAGGTCCCCGGCTTTCAGGAAGTAATAGGGGAAGCCGACGACGTCCGCGCTGAACCAGCGCAGGTTCCGGTACTTGCGGGTCAGGTAGCCCCGGTTCCGGAAGTAGCAGTAGCGCTTGAACTCACCTTCGGGGATCACGGGGGTGATGAATCCGCCGAACACCGGTTTCATCTCCGTCCAGGTGGCGGGATGCTGCACCGCGACGGTGGCGAGGGTGCCGTACTTCAGTCCTGCTTTCTTGACGCGCGACAGGAAATCAACCTCGTCGCCGCGGATGAAGAACTTAACGTCGGGGATGCCTATCCTGTAGAAAACTTCGGTTTTGATCAGTGCACCGTTGAAAAAGTGCACCATGTCCGGAAGGTAGCCCATGGGCGCCAGCCGGGACCTGTCGTTGGTCAGCAGCCCGTTGATGCGGAAGTTGAAGGAGAGCCGGTTGGGGTCGGCGGTGGCGGCCACCAGCGGGCTGACAATGTCGAGTTGGTGTTCCTCAGCGGTGCGCAGCAGTTCGGCCAGGCAGGTGGCGTCCTCGGGGTGGCCGTCGTCGTCCATCATCCAGATCCACTCGGCGCCGCTGGCCATGGCCGCCAGGATGGCGTAGGCGAATCCTCCTGCGCCGCCGAGATTGGCTTCGGAGCGAAGGTAGTTGATGTTCTGCGCTCCCCCGGCATTGACGACGGCGGTGGCCGGGTCAGTGCCGGAGTCCACCAGGGCGATGGAGTGGATGGGCGCTGTCTGCGCCGCCAAACCCTTCAGGAGGAGGGCAAGCTCCTCGTGGCGGTCAAAGGTTACGGCCGCGACGGCCACTTTGGGCTGCATGTCAGATCCCCGGGAGGTTGTCGGTGCTGTTGACGGCACTGCTGCCGGCGGCGGGGCGGGCGCCGTCCTCCGGTGCATCCGATGCCGCAGAAACCTTCGGGGCCTCCGAGGGCTCCGGAACCTCCGGTTCTTCTGCAACCATGGGAATTTCGCCGAGTCCCAGGACGCCGGGAACATGCTCCCGGAGCTGGTCCAAACTCACGGCACCGTTCCGGACCACGCGCAGGCGGGGGCCGGTGGCGTCAACAATGGTGGACGGTACTGCAGCAGCACCGTCGAGGGGACGGACGCCGCCTTCAAGGTAAACCTCAACCGAATCGGCCAGCTGTTCGCGCGCTGCGGCGGCTGTCTGCCCGGGAGCATGGCCGGTGCGGTTGGCGGAAGAAACGGCCAGCGGCCCGGTGAGCGTCAGCAGTTCCTGGGCGATCTCATCATCGGGCATCCGAAGCGCCACTGTGCCTTTGGTTTCGCCAAGATCCCAGTCCAGCGACGGCTGGGCATGCAGGATGAGGGTCAGGCCGCCGGGCCAGAACGCTTCGGCAAGCTTTCGGGCGTCCGCCGATACGTCAGTGGCCAGCCCGTCGAGGGCGTTGATGCGCGGAATCAGCACGGGCGGCGGCATGGTGCGGCTGCGTCCCTTGGACACCAGGAGCATGGTTACGGCCTGTGGGGAGAAGGCATCGGCGGCAATCCCGTAGACCGTATCGGTGGGAAAAACTACGCATTTCTTCTCGCCAATGGCCCGCTGGGCGTGCTCAAGTCCTTGGGCGCGCTCGTCGTCGCTGGTGCAGTCATAGGTTGTGGTCACTGGCTTATTCTTTCATTCCCTGTGGTCCGGTTCCGTCAGCAGGGCACTGGTGGCGCGCTCCTTGCCGTTGAGGTCCCGATGCGTGCTGATGGCGGTCCAGTTCCCTGTCCGTGCCAGCATGGCCGAGATCCAGCCCGCCTGGACTTCGGCGTGTTCCATGACAAAGTAGCCCCCGGGTACCAGTAGCCGGGCAGCCGAGGCGGCTGCCGCCGTCGGAAGTTCCATGCCGTCCGCTCCCCCGCCGTACAGTGCTTCCGGAGGGTCGTGCAGGGCCACTTCGGGCTCAATGGGGACCGCTTCGGCCGGGATGTAGGGCGGGTTGGAAATGACGACGTCGAAGGTCCCGTCGAGTTCCGGCAGCGCGTCCCGCAGGTCCCCCAGCACGAGACGGACGCCCAGGGGGGCCAGGTTCTTCGCCGCCCAGGCGTGGGCGAGGGGGCTGAATTCCACCGCATGCACTTCCGCTCCGGGCACTTCGTGGGCGATGGATCCGGCAATGGCGCCGGATCCGGTCCCGAGGTCAACAATCCGCGGATTCCGCATGCCTTTGACGTGGTCGATGACCAGCTGAACAACGGATTCGGTTTCCGGCCGGGGTACAAAAACTCCGGGCCCCACGGCGAGTTGGAGGTAGCGGAAATGCGCCACTCCGGTGATGTGCTGGAGCGGTATTCTGCTGGCACGCTCCGCCACCAAAGCCGCGTAACCCGCAGGCACAGGGGTATCACCGAGCATCAGGGCACGCAGCCGGCCCAGCCCGACGTCCAGCAGGTGGTCGGCGAGCAGCTCGGCGTCCACCCGCGGGCTGGGTACGCCGGCCTCGCGCAGAATACCCGTAGCTTCGCTGACGGCATCTGCGAGGGACTGGCCTTGACCGAGTGTCATGCGCTGTATTCCGGGACGCGTCAGTCGCCGATGGCGTCCAGGCGGGCCTGTTCGTCCATCTCGATAGCGGACTGGATAACCGGTTCCAGATCGCCGTTCATCACCTGGTCCAGGTTGTAGGCCTTGTAACCGGTGCGGTGGTCCGCAATCCGGTTTTCCGGGTAGTTGTAGGTGCGGATGCGCTCGGACCGGTCCATGGTGCGGATCTGCGATTTCCGCTGGGCAGAGTTTTCCGCGTCAATCTGCTCCTGCTGGTGGGCGAGGATCCTGGCCCGCAGCACGCGCATGCCGGCTTCACGGTTCTGCAGCTGCGACTTCTCGTTCTGCATGGCCACCACGATGCCGGTAGGCAGGTGGGTGATGCGCACAGCAGAGTCGGTGGTGTTCACGGACTGGCCACCGGGTCCGGACGACCGGTATACGTCGATCTTGAGGTCATTCTGGTTGATTTCAAGTTCTTCGGGCTCATCCACTTCAGGGAGGACGAGAACGCCGGCGGCAGAAGTGTGGATGCGGCCCTGGGACTCCGTCACGGGAACGCGCTGCACACGGTGCACGCCGCCTTCGAACTTGAGCCGGGCGAAAACGCCCTCCGCCGGATCGTTCGAGCTGCCCTTGACGGCAACCTGCACGTCTTTGTAACCGCCAAGGTCTGATTCCGTGGCGGAGATGATTTCCGTCTTCCAGCCGCGGGACTCCGCGTACCGGGTGTACATCCGCAGAAGGTCGGCGGCGAACAGGGCAGCCTCATCGCCGCCTTCACCGCCCTTGACCTCGAGGATCACATTGCGGGCGTCGTCAGGGTCGCGGGGAATGAGCAGGCGCCGAAGTTTGGCAGCCGCTGCTTCCAGCGCCTCCTCCAGCTCGGGCACCTCAGCAGCAAACTCGGGATCCTCGTCAGCCATCTCCTTGGCAGCAGCGAGGTCATCACGCAGGCCTTCCCACTTGTGGTACGCCTCTACAATCCCATTGAGCTGAGCCGAACGCCGCCCAAGCTTCCGGGCAAGCCGCTGATCAGCATAAACAGCAGGATCCCCCAGCTGCGCCTGGATAGCATCATGCTCATCAAGCAGGCCCTGTACGGACTCAAACATATTTCAAAACCTCTTTCGACTTGTACAAGTCTAGTAACAAACGGGAACGTGCCGCGGCTGGTGGGCTTAACGACGAAGCCGCACAGATTTTTCCGCCCCGGGAGTGGCATCGGGCCTGCCGGAGCTGGGAGGCTAACGATCGAAGATCGGAAGCCTCCCAGCGTAGGGGCGGGGGCGGAAAAATCTGTGCGGCGTCAGCATCGGGGCAGCAGAATCAGCCGCTGACCGAAGCGTTACTTGTCGTTATCGGACTTTGCACCAAGCGTCGTCTTCTGGACCTGCATGAGGAACTCGACGTTGCTCTGGGTCTCCCGGATCTTGTTGGTCAGGAGTTCAAGGCTTTGCTGGGTTTCGAGTCCGGAGAGGACGCGGCGCAGCTTCCACATGATCTTGACTTCCTCGGGGGAAAGCAGGTTTTCCTCGCGGCGGGTGCCGGACGCGTTGACGTCCACGGCCGGGAAGATGCGCTTGTCTGCCAGCTGGCGGGACAGGCGGAGCTCCATGTTGCCGGTGCCCTTGAACTCTTCGAAGATGACTTCGTCCATCTTGGAACCGGTCTCCACGAGAGCCGTTGCCAGGATGGTGAGCGAGCCGCCGTTTTCGATGTTGCGGGCCGCACCAAAGAAGCGCTTGGGCGGGTACAGGGCTGCGGAGTCGACACCGCCGGACAGGATGCGGCCGGAGGCCGGTGCTGCCAGGTTATAGGCGCGGCCCAGGCGGGTCATGGAGTCCAGCAGGACCACCACGTCCATGCCCATTTCCACGAGGCGCTTGGCGCGTTCGATGGAAAGTTCGGCCACAGTGGTGTGGTCGTCGGCCGGGCGGTCGAAGGTGGAGGCAATAACCTCGCCCTTGACCGTGCGCTGCATATCCGTGACTTCTTCAGGACGTTCGTCAACGAGCACCATCATGAGGTGGACCTCAGGATTGTTGGTGGTGATGGCGTTGGCGATGGACTGCAGGATGAGCGTCTTGCCGGCCTTCGGCGGGGAGACGATCAGGCCGCGCTGGCCCTTGCCGATCGGGGCAACCAGGTCAATGACGCGGGGGCCGATCTTCTTGGGGTCGGTCTCGAGGCGCAGGCGCTCGGACGGGTACAGCGGTACCAGTTTGGCGAACTCGACGCGGTCCTTGAGTTCTTCCGAGGTCTTGCCGTTCACGGACGTGACGCGGACCAGGGCGTTGAACTTCTGGCGGGCCGACTGCTGGCTGCGGTCTTCGCCGTCGCGGGGAGCGCGGATGGCGCCAACCACGGCGTCACCCTTGCGCAGGTTGTACTTTTTCACCTGGGCGAGGGAGACATACACGTCGTTCGGGCCAGGAAGGTAGCCGGAGGTGCGGATGAACGCGTAGTTCTCCAGCACGTCCAGGATGCCGGCAACCGGGAGCAGGACGTCGTCCTCGGTGACCTCGACGTCGTCGACGTCCGGTCCCTGGGCGCGTCCACGGCGGCGGTCGTTGCGGTCCCGGAAACGGTCGTTGCGGGAGTTGTCCCGGTCCTGGCCGCCGGAGCGGTCATTCCGCTCGTTGCGATCGTTGCGGTCGCGGCGGTTTCGGCGGTTCCGGCGGCTGCCGCCGTCGGCGTCGTCAGTGTCACGGTTGTCCTCCCGGCGGGCGCCTTCACGCTGCCCTGCCTCGCGGCTGCCGGCGTTGTCGCGGCCGCCGTCGGCGTTCTCGCGTGCGGCGTTGTCCCGGCCGCGGGTGCGTCCACCTTCGCGGCGGTCCGTGCGCTGCCCGGCGTCGCCGGCTTCGGCTTCGGTCCGCTCGGCGGCCCGTTCTGCCGTGCGGTTTTCGGTGTTGGCCTGCGCTCCGGCGGGCTGCTCGGCGTCGGCCTGTTCTGCCGGTGCCTCCACACCTTCGGCGCCCTGCGGCGCTGCTGCGGCTGCTTCGCTGCGGCGGCGGTTGCGGGTGCGCGGCTGGCGGCGCTCGGCAGTGCCTTCAGCAGCTTCTGGAGCCTCAGCGGCGGCGGGAGCCTCCACCGGAGCTGCGGGGGCGGCTTCGGCAACAGCCGGTTCGGCGGCTGCAGGGGCTACGACTCCGTCGCTGACGGCGCGGCGGCTGCGGCCACGGCCGCGGGCCCGCGTTCCCTCGGCAGGAGCCTCGGTTGGTTCAGCAGCCGCTGCGGGGGCGGACACTGCCGGGACAACGGCCGGGGCGGATACGTTCTCAACAGCCTTTTCCGCTGCCTTGGCCGGGGCCTTGGTCATAGGGGTGCCGGCGCGGTGTGCGGAAATGGCTGAAACCAGGTCCCCCTTGCGCATCCGGGAACCGCCGGAAATCCCGAGCTGGCTGGCAAGCGCCTGCAGCTGGGCGAGCTTAAGGCCGGCAAGCCCGCTGCTCTTGGCGGGTGCGGCCGGTGATTCGGCAGCAGAAGATAGTTCCACAGCTGGCGACAGCTCAGTGGTTTCGGTCACGAAGGATCCTTCCCCCTCGACGGCGTCCAGACTGGGAGCTGGACGCGATGATTTGATCTGGGCTGCAGTTCAGATCTGCAGCCGGATTGTTCGGCCTTGCCGGTTGGATATCGGCCAGCAGGGCCGGATACTAATTCACCTTGCGCTCCGCCCATGGCGGGACGCAGGACTGACGCTTTAGGGGCAGTTTGTGTGCTGCAGATTCCTGCGACAGACCAAGCAGGCGGCACCGGAATAGATTGCGCAGTAAAAGACCAAGCGGCAACTAGTGCAATAGCAGATCAGATAGGCGTCAATTACCGCCGGTGCAACTCCACCTTAGCACCTTCGACGTCCACTGCGAGCTTCAGAACACGCCACCCAATTTCCGGCGCGTTCACGGCGGTGAACTCTTCAATGAAGGCAACGACGGCGGCCGCATCAGCCTGTCCATTGGCCAGGACCAGCACGGTGGGCCCGGCACCTGAAACCACTGCCGCGTGCCCGGCCGCCCGGAGCGCCGAAATCAGGGCGGCGCTTGGGCGCATGGCTTCTGCACGGTAACTCTGGTGGAGGTAGTCCTCCGTGCCGGCCAGCAGGAACTCGGGCTTTCTGGTTAAGGCATGGATCAGGAGTGCCGCACGTCCGGAGTTCATAGCGGCTGCATGATGACCAATTGAGGCTGGAAGCAGCGCACGTGCGGTCTCGGTCGACAGTTCGAAATCGGGAACCGCGACAACGGGAACCACGGTTTCACACACTGTCGCGCTGGTGCTGCTGTACTGGTCACTGTCCTGCCATGACAGCGCCAGTCCGCCGAAAATGGCAGGTGCCACGTTGTCCGGATGCCCTTCGAGTTCGCTGGTGAGCTGAAGGATCCAATCCTTCCCGCGGCGGCTTGCCTCGGGAACCAGAGCGTTTGCGGCGGAAACGGCTGCCACTACTGCCGATGCGGACGAGCCCAGCCCCCGTCCATGGGGATTGACGTTGTCAGCGGTGACCTTCAGCCCGCCGTGGCGGAACCCCAGCCGTTCGAAAGCCGCTTCCATGGCCCGGATGACAAGGTGGCTCGCGTCCCGGGGAAGGGTGTCTGCGCCTTCGCCCCGAAGGTTGAACAGGAGTTCCTCCGATTCAAGGCTCTCCACTGTGAGCGTGTCGTGCAGGGCCAGGGCCAGGCCCAGGCTGTCGTAGCCGGGGCCAAGGTTGGCCGACGTGCCCGGTACCCGGACCGTGACGCTTTGCCCGGGTTCAATAAGCTGCAGTCCGACGGCGGTCTGCGAGGTGGCGTCCAAAGCTATTTTTCTTCCAGTCCCAGCTCAGCTGCAACGGTAACCACGTCATTGGAAACCTTGACCGGCTGCACATCGCTGCCGTCCTCGGTGCGCAGGGCCCACTGGGGATCCTTCAGGCCGTGGCCCGTGACGGTGATGACGATGGTCTTGCCTGCGGGAACCTCACCTGCGGCGTGCTTCTTGAGCAGGCCCGCGACGCCGGCTGCCGAACCCGGTTCAACGAAGACACCTTCACGGGAGGAGAGCCAGCGGTGGGCGTTGAGGATTTCCTCATCGGTCACGGCATCGATGAGTCCGCCCGATTCGTCGCGGGCACCAATGGCACCCTCCCAGGACGCCGGATTGCCGATCCGGATGGCGGTGGCGATGGTGTCTGGTTCGGTGATGGGGTGGCCGGCGACGAAGGGCGCGGCACCCGCTGCCTGGAAGCCCCACAGGGCCGGGGTCTTCGTGGAAACGGCGGGAAGGGTGCCGGCAGTTGCGGACTCAAACGGAACCGCGTACTCCTTATAGCCCTTCCAGTAGGCCGTGATGTTGCCGGCGTTGCCCACCGGAAGCACGTGGATGTCGGGGGCGTCACCCAGGGCGTCGACGATCTCGAAAGCACCGGTCTTCTGCCCCTGGATGCGCGCGGGGTTGACGGAGTTGACCAGGAACACCGGGTAGGACTCCCCCAGCTTCCGGGCGATGTCCAGGCAGTTGTCGAAGTTGCCGTCAACCTGGAGGAGGGTGGCGCCGTGGGCGATGGCCTGGCTGAGCTTGCCCATGGAGATTTTGCCTTCGGGCACCAGGACCGCGCACTTCAGGCCCGCGGCCGTGGCGTAGGCAGCAGCGGAGGCGGACGTGTTGCCGGTGGAGGCGCAGACTACGGCCTGGGCGCCGGATTCGACGGCGGCGGTCATGGCCATGGTCATGCCGCGGTCCTTGAAGGAGCCGGTGGGGTTCATGCCTTCCACCTTGAGGTACACCTCCGAGCCCGTCAGCTCGGAGAGTTTCTGCGCGTGCACCAGGGGGGTGCCGCCCTCGCCCAGGGTAATGACCCGGGTGGACTCCGTCACGGGCAGACGGTCAGCGTATTCGCGGATAACGCCGCGCCATTGGTGAGCCACTTAGACTCCTTCTACCCGCAGAACGGATGTAACTGAATTGATGACGTCGAGGCCCTTCACAGCCTCAACGGTGGCCGCAAGGGCGGCCTCGGATGCGCGGTGGGTGACAATCCGCAGTTCGGCCGACTCCACATTGGAATCCGCATCCCGGTGGATAGTCTGCCGCATGATTTCGATGGAGACGCCGTGCTCGGCGAACAACTGGGCGATTTTGGCCAGCACGCCGGGCTGGTCCGCCACATCAAGGCCGATGTAGTAGCTGGTCACCGCAGCATCGATGGGCAGGGCCGGAACGTGGCCAGTGGTGGTTTCCGTTCGCTGGGGCCCACCCAGGACCAGGCGCCGGGCAGCTGAGACAAGGTCGCCGAGGACGGCGGACGCGGTAGGGGTGCCACCCGCGCCCTGGCCGTAGAACATCAATTCGCCGGCGTTCTCGGCTTCGATAAACACAGCGTTGAAGGCGCCGTGGACGGCAGCCAGCGGGTGCTCCCGGGGAAGGAGCGTGGGGTGCACGCGCACGGAAATGCCTTCGGCGCCGTCTGTGTCAGTGCCTCCGGCGGGAAGCTTTTCAGCGATGGCCAGCAGCTTGATGACGAAACCGGCCTCCTTGGCCGCGGCGATGTCAGCGGCGCTGACTGAACTGATGCCTTCGCAGTGGACGTTTTCCAGAGCGAACCGGGTGTGGAATGACAGTGTGGCCAGGATGGCCGCTTTGGCGGCTGCGTCGTGCCCTTCGACGTCGGCCGTCGGGTCCGCTTCCGCATAGCCGAGCCGCTGGGCTTCAGCGAGGGCATCGGCGAACTGGGCGCCGGTGGAATCCATCTGGTCCAGGATGAAGTTGGTGGTGCCGTTGACAATGCCCAGCACCCGGGTGATGCGGTCGCCGGAAAGGCTGTCGCGGATGGGGCGCAGGATGGGGATGGCGCCGGCCACGGCAGCTTCATAGGACAGCTGCACGCCCGCCTTGTCCGCCTCTTCGTAGAGGGTGGGTCCGTCCTGGGCCAGCAGGGCCTTGTTGCCGGTGACCACGCAGGCGCCGTTTTGCAGCGCGGAGAGGATCAGTGTGCGGGCCGGCTCGATGCCGCCCATCAGTTCGATGACCAGGTCTGCGTCCTTGACCAGGGTCTCGGCGTCGGTGGTGAAGAGCTCCTGCGGCAACTCAACGTCCCGCTTGGAGTGGACGTTGCGCACGGCGATGCCGGACAGCTGCAGGCGGGCGCTTGTGCGGGCGGCAAGGGCGTCGGCGTCTTCAATGAGAATCCGCGCAACCTGGGCCCCAACGTTGCCACAGCCCAGCAGGGCCACTTTCAGGGTTCGCAATTCAGACATTCAGGCTCCCATGTCGCGGTTCAGCAGATCTTCTTCGGTTTCCCCGCGGACAATCAGCCGGGCAGATCCGTCGCGCACCGCGACAACGCCCGGCCGGGCCAGATAGTTGTAGTTGCTCGAGAGGGCCCAGCAGTAGGCGCCGGTACCCGGTACAGCAAGCAGATCACCGGCTGCCACGTCCTCGGGCAGATATACATCTCTAACAACTATGTCGCCGCTCTCGCAATGTTTGCCCACCACGCGGGACAGCTGAGGCCCGGCGGTTGACGTGCGGGAGGCCACGACGGCCGAATAATCCGCGTCGTAGAGCACCGGCCGGGCGTTGTCGCTCATGCCGCCGTCCACCGACACATAGCGGCGCGGATACGTAACGTTGCCGGCAGCGTCGGATGCATCCTGGCCGGGCGCATCCACGCGGACGGTCTTGAGCGTACCCACCTCGTACAGGGTGAAGGTGGTGCTGCCCACGATCGCGCGCCCCGGTTCGATGGAGATCCGGGGTGAGTCAATGCCCAGTTCAGCGCAGGTGGATCGGACGACGGCGGCCATCGCCGCCGCAATCTCTGCTGCGGAGCGGGGGGTGTCCACCGGGGTGTAGGCAATGCCGTAGCCGCCGCCGAGATCAAGTTCCGGCATGACGATGGAGTACTTTTCCTGCATGGCGGCGAGGAAACGAAGGAGCTTCTCCGCCGCCAGGGCGAAACCGTCGGGCTCAAAGATCTGGGAGCCGATGTGGCAGTGCAGGCCCAGGAGCTCGATGCCGGGGTGCGCGGATGCGGCCGCTACGGCTTCTTCGGCAGCAGACAGGCCGGCCTGCTCCGTGGTGTCTGCGGCCATGGAGAGGCCAAACTTCTGGTCCTCGTGCGCGGTGGCGATGAATTCATGCGTGTGAGCGTGGACGCCCGGGGTCAGCCGCAGCATGACTTTGGCCTGTATTCCGCGGGCCTGGGCTATGTCGCCCACCCGCACCAGCTCGGACAGGCTGTCCACAACAATCCGGCCGAGTCCCATGTCCAGGGCACGGTTGATCTCGCCGTCGGACTTGTTGTTCCCGTGCAGCGCCAGCCGCTCACCGAGAATTCCGGCGCGTGCAGCCACGGCCAGCTCTCCCCCGGAGGACGTGTCCAGGCGCAGGCCTTCCTCCTCAACCCACTTCACAACAGCGGTGCAGAGGAAGGACTTTCCCGCGTAGTAAACATCGACCCCGCCGCAGATGTCAGCGAAGGCAGCATCAAAGGAATCCTTGAAAGCCCGTGCCCGGGAGCGGAAATCGGCCTCATCCAGGACGAAGAGGGGTGAGCCGAACTGCTCCTTAAGCTCCTGGACAGTGAGCCCTCCCACAGTGAGCGCGCCGGCGTCGTTGCGTTGCACGCTGCCCGCCCACATCGGTTCCTGGAGGGCGTTCAGGTCAGCGGGCACCGCGAGCCACTCGGGTGCCAGCGGCGACGCGGTCCTGGTGGTTTCTACAGACATTTCCGTCACATCCGTTCCGGCGCGGAAACGCCAAGGAGGTTAAGGCCGTTGGCCAGCACCTGGCTGGTGGCGTCGTTGAGCCACAGGCGGGTGCGGTTGACATCAGTAACCGGTTCGTCCCCCATGGGCGCGATGCGGCAGGCGTCGTACCAGCGGTGGTATGCCCCGGCGATGGTCTCCAGGTGCCGTGCCACGCGGTGTGGTTCACGCAGTTCCGCGGCCTTTGCCACTACCGATGGGTAGCTGCCCAGGTATGAGAGCAGTTCGTTCTCCGTGGCGTGGTCCAGGAGGGAGGCGTCGAAGCTGTCGGTGCCGTCCACACGGCGTTCCACGCCGGCGTCGACGGCGTTGCGTGCTGCGCCGCGGGAGCGGGCGTGGGCGTACTGCACGTAGAACACAGGGTTCTCGTTGCTGTGCTTCTTCAGCAGCTCCGGGTCCAATGTCAGCGGCGAGTCCGCCGGGAACCTAGCCAGGGAGTAGCGGACGGCATCTTTGCCAAGCCAGTCGATCAGGTCCTTCAGCTCAATGATGTTGCCTGCGCGCTTGGACAGCTTGGCACCGTTGACGGAAACCAGCTGGCCGATCAGCACCTCGATGTTTACCTCGGGATCATCCCCGGCGCAGGCGGCGATGGCCTTGAGCCGGTTGATGTATCCGTGGTGGTCGGCGCCGAGCAGGTAGATCTTTTCGGTGAAGCCGCGGTCCTTTTTGGACAGGTAGTAGGCTGCGTCGGCGGCGAAGTACGTGGGCTCGCCGTTGGCACGGATCATCACCCGGTCCTTGTCGTCGCCAAAGTCAGTGGTGCGCAGCCAGACAGCACCGCCGTCGTCGAACACGTGGCCCTGCTCGCGAAGGCGGGCTACGGCACTTTCGATGGCGCCGGCGTCGTGCAGTTCCTGCTCGGAGAAGAACACGTCGAACTCAACGCCAAAGTCGGCGAGGGTGGCCTTGATGTCCTTCATCTGTGCCTTGTAGGCCGCGGCGCGGATGACCGGAAGGGCGGCAACTTCGGTCAGTTCGCGGATGGCGGGGTGCTCGGTGAGGACCTCGTGGCCCAGGTCTGCGATGTACTGGCCCGGGTAGCCGCCGTCGGGCACGGGCAAACCGTGCAGGCGGGAGTACACCGAGTTGGCAAAGACGTTCATCTGTGACCCGGCGTCGTTGATGTAGTACTCGGCCGTGACGTCGGCACCGGAAGCGCGCAATACCCGGGCGATGGCGTCGCCGAGGGCAGCCCAGCGGGTGTGCCCGATGTGCAGCGGGCCGGTGGGGTTCGCAGAAACGAATTCCATGTTCACCGTGTGGCCGGCGAGCGCGGTGTTCGTTCCGTACTGCTGGCCGGCTTCAACGATGGCCTTGGCGAGGGCGCCGGCTGTTGCGGCGTCAACGGTGATGTTCAGGAACCCGGGCCCTGCAATGTCCACGGCGGAGACGCCGTTGATCGACTTGAGCCGTGCACTTAGTACGGTGGCGAACTCGCGCGGGTTGGTGCCTGCCTGCTTGGCAAGCTGCAGGGCGATGTTGGTGGCCCAGTCGCCGTGGTCCCGGTTCTTGGGCCGCTCCACGCGTACCTCGTCTGGCACTCCTGATGCTGAAAGGGCAATCTCGCCGGCGGCGACGGCGTCTTTCAGGCAGGCGGATATGGCGAGGGAGAGTTCTTCGGGAGTCACCCCTCTAGCCTACCGGGGGCCAGTGACAGCAAAAGAATTGGGTAATTGTCCGGAGCCGTAGGCATTCCACAGGAAATCCACAAGGCACTTGCAAAGTTGAACCAATACGCTGGGTTCAACGTTGACACCAGCGTAAGCACCGTCCCAAACACTTAATCGAAATGAGTGCCTTTATGAGACCGTCAGTCCGCAAGAGTGTTTTCGCCGGAATCGCCGGCCTGTCCCTCGCCGGAACGGTAGCCGGGTGCGCCCCGTCCGCCACTGAGAGCACGCCGGCAGCCCCCACGGGCGGCGCGGCAGCAACCTCCGCGGCAACCCCGGCTGCAGAAGCTTCGCCGCTGGCCACCAGTGGCTCCAGGTACAAGGACGGCACCTACAGCGCCGACGGAAACTATGTCTCCCCAAACGGCACCGAGACAGTTGGCGTGGAACTGACCCTGGCTGAGGGCACAGTGACGGACGTCAACATCACACAGCATCCGTCAAACCCGAACACCCGCAAGTACCAAGGTGAATTTGCCGGCGGAATTGCAGCGCAGGTGGTGGGGAAGAACATCGACGAACTGAACGTGTCCCGGGTAGCTGGCTCCTCTTTGACCAGCGGTGGCTTCAACCAGGCCGTGGAACAGATTAAGTCGCAGGCGCAGTAGACGGTGCCGGACGGGGACTGGGACGACTTTGCGTTCGAGGGAATCGGCACGCAGTGGGAGATCTCCACGCCTCTTCCGCTTCCCCGGTCTGTCCGCGCGCGCCTTCTTGGCCGGGTGGAAAAGTTCGACGCCGACTGGTCCCGTTTCCGTGCCGGTTCCCGCGTCAGCGCCTTGGCGCGGGGGTCCGGCCGGTTCGATTTCCCGGACGAGGCGGACCGGCTTGGGCGGCTGTACCGGACGCTTTACCGGCTGACGGACGGCGCCGTGACTCCTCTGATCGGCGCTTCCCTTGAGCGGCTGGGGTACGACCCCGGCTACAGCCTTGAGCCTTCAGGACCGCCCTTGCCGGCACCCCGCTGGGATGAGGTTTTCGAGTGGGCGGGAACCACTATCACCACCAGGTCGCCCGTGGTTCTTGACATCGGGGCAGCAGGCAAGGGCTTGCTGGTTGATCTGCTTGCCGGGGAACTGGACGCTGAAGGAATCGATTCCTTTGTCATCGACGGCAGCGGAGACCTGCTGGCAAGGGGCGCCCGGTCAACCAGGGTGGCTCTGGAACATCCCTATGACCCTGGCCAGGCTATCGGCATTGTTCCCCTTGCCGGGCGTGCACTCTGCGCCTCGGCGTCCAACCGCCGGGCTTGGGGCGACGGCCTGCACCACGTCCTGGACGGCAGAACAGGGCAGCCGGTCCGGACCGCCGTCGCCACGTGGGCCATGGCAGAGACGGCAATGCTGGCCGATGCCCTGGCTACTGCGCTGTTCTTTGCCCCCGGCGGCGAATTGCAGCAGGAGTTCGATTTCTCGTGGCTGACCGTGTTTTCCGACGGGAGCGCCGCCCACTCCGCCGAGTTTGAAGGGACACTGTTCAGATGAGCCCAGTGGAAACGCCGAAAGCCGGCTACGCACCCTCGGTGGCTGCCCGGCTGGATACGGTGCTGGGCCGGTTCACTATGTACCGGCTCATCCTGATCGTCCTCGCTGTGCTTGCCGCGTACAGCCTTTTACTCGATGTCCTCGGCTGGCTGACGTTTGGCATTCCGGAGATGCTGGCGCACCTTGTGCTGTGCCTCGGCCTGACGTACGCATCGAACCGGGCCCTGGCGGCTTTGTTCCGTGTGCGGCCCCACTCCGAATCTTCACTCATCACAGGGCTGCTGCTGTACTTTCTGTTCTGGCCCTCCTTCGCGCCGCTGGACGTAGCTGGAGTGGCCTTGGCCTGCGTCGTGGCGTCGGCCTCGAAGTACGCGCTCGCGTGGCGGGGACGCCACATTTTCAACCCTGCCGCTGCCGGGGCCTTCGTGGTTGGGCTCACGGGACTTAATATCGCCACCTGGTGGGCAGCCACCCCTGCAATGCTGTTGTTCCTGGTCCCGGGGGTCCTTTTGGTGCTGCACCGCACACGAAAGTTCCTGATGGCCTCGGTTTTCCTCATGGTGGCCTGCGCCATCATCACCGCGGAACTGCTTCAGGCCAACATGTCCGTGGGGACGGCGTTGTGGCAGTCATTGGCGCAGCGGCCACTGCTGTTCTTTGTGGGCTTTATGCTTACCGAGCCACTGACGCTGCCCCCGCGAAGGTGGCAGCAATTGGCCCTTGCCGCTGTTGTGGGCGTGGTTTTTGCAGTTCCCTACAACTTCGGGTTCATCGCCAACTCCCCTGAGGCCGCGCTGCTGCTGGGCAATCTCCTCGCCTTCATGGTGGGTCAGCGGGGCGGTGTGCGGCTGAAGTTCAACGGGACCAGGCGGCTGACACCCAGCACCACTGAGTTCTCCTTCGAGCCCTCCCGTCCCGTGCGGTTTGTCCCTGGTCAGTACGTGGAACTGGACCTGCCGCATGCCAAGTCTGATGGGAAGGGACGACGCCGGGTGTTCAGCATGACCGGCTCCCCCACGGAGCGCCTGGTGAAGTTCGGCGTGCGGACAGCCGAGCCCCTGTCGGCTGCGAAGAAGGTCCTTCTTTCGCTGCACCCGGGTGATGAGTTGACGGCAACGTCAGTTGGCGGAGACTTTGTCCTTCCCCGCGATCCGCATAAGCCCGTTCTCATGATGGCTGCCGGCATCGGCATTACGCCATTCCTTTCCCATATCGCCTCCGGAGGCTTACGGGACCGGGATGCCGTGCTGCTCCTGCTGGCCAGGAGCGCCGACGAGATCGCGTACGTGGATGAATTGAAAGCTGCCGGTGTCCGGGTCGTAGCCCGCATCGCCGATGGCTCCGAACCGCCACCGCACATAACCGCCTTCCCCGCAGACGGGACCAGGCTGGACGGTGACGCGATCAAAGCACTTATTCCCGACGTCGCTGACCGCGAGGTTTATATTTCGGGCTCACCGGCGAGCGTCGCCTCCCTGAGGCGTGCGGCGCGGCAAGCCGGGGCCCGGCGAATTCACGTCGACTCGTTTTCCGGTTACTGATCCGCATCTCGGGACGCCGCCTTTTCGACTCAGGAGTGGCAATTTTCCCTTGCGGGCCACCTTCCTGCTAAGCTCTAGGACGTCCCGCCGGCAACGGCAGGAAATCCCCGGACTGCCCTCGTAGCTCAGGGGATAGAGCGTCTGCCTCCGGAGCAGAAGGTCGTAGGTTCGAATCCTATCGAGGGCACCAACAGAAGCACCCTGGTCCACCGGCCGGGGTGCTTCTTTTTGTTGGTCGAGTTCCCGACGGTGACACTTTCGTCCTCGGGTTTTTGTGCCCCGGCATCGTGCTAGACCTCGCAGGCCATCGCCCACCAGATTTCTTCGGGCAGAGGGTCCTTGGGCAACGTATACCCGGGCAGCAGCCAGTCGTCGTAAGTGTCTTCCGGAAACTCTTCGTGCCAAAACAGGTTTTCGGCGGGCTGGTCGTGGGTGGTCATGCAGGCTTGCGAAAGATCGGCGGGCGGTGGGAAATTCAGGTCCTTGAGCTCTGGCGGCCAGTGTGGTGGTTCCCAGTGGTGGTGTTCGCTTTTGTAGTGCCGGCCGGTGGGGGAGGTCCAGCCGGGCGGTGCGGTTTTGGTGGCCGGGGTGGGTTTCCAGGCGGTGGCGTGTTTGAGGCGGTGGTGCTTGGGGCAGAGCTGGCCGAGGTTGCTGATTCCGGTGGTTCCGCCGTGGTGCCAGGCGGTGAGGTGGTCCGCTTCGTTGTCCAGGGAGTTGTTGCTGCACCCGGGGAAGGTGCATTTGCCGTCCCTGAGTTGCAGGGCTTTCTTCATGGCTGCCGTGATCCGGTAGCTGGTCCGGCCGATCTCCAGCGGTGCGCCGTCGCGGGGGTCAACGAGGACCCGGTGAAACGAGCTGGCCCCCGTCCGCGACGAGTTTGCGTGCCATCGACGCCGGGATCGGGCCGTAGCCGTCCAGCATGGCCGGTTCCTCGGTCAGTCCCATCAACGCGAACACCGGGACGGTGACGAGCACGTCCGCCTTCGGGGCCGGAACCTTTCCCATGCCCGCAACGTAAGCAGTTTCACCGTCCCCCTTCCCGCCCCCGCTTGCAGCGCCCCCATCCCCACGGTCCGCGGTACCTGCGCCCGGGGCCGTGAGCAGCAAACCGGCGGCGGTGTCGGCCCGCAACTGTGTGAGGGTGCGGGGCTCGTTGGGGCCTTGGAGTCCACGGGCGAGGGCGGTGGTGCGGTTCCAGATAGCCGCTGCCTGGTCAGCGGGCAGGTAGGCCGAGAGCCAGGCCATCCCGTCCTGGTCCGGACGGTATTCCATCCGCCGGTCGACCACACCCCTGGCGTGCCGCTGTTCGATGGACTCGGTGTGGTGGCGTTCCCGCCACACCCGGGCTTTAGCTTTGAACCGGTACGCCGGAACGTCCCCGATCGGCGCGGCGGTGGATGGTATGGGTGTATCCGGGCCCAGGAAGTGGGCTTCAAGGGCGGCAGCGCCGGCAGAGTCCAAGGTGGCCGTTTCCTCGTCCATGACCTGGGCGTGCCGCCACGAAACCGTCCCAGCGCGCAGGGCCGAGAGGGTCAGCGGCAGCGTGGCCACAAGGGCGTGGGAGGTGGCCAGGAAGGAACCCGCGGCCCGGCCGCCAAGGGCCAGGAGGGCGCCGATTTCCGCGGCGACCGCCATCTCCTGCGCCTGCACCGGGGTTCCCGGCGCCGCGACAGCATGAACCGTGTCCGCGTACGTCACCGCCGCCCGGGCCTTCAGCCCCGCGACCCGTGCCTCCACGGCTGCCGCGCCGGAGAGGATGTCCAGGCAACCATCAGCCAGGGCAGCCAACGGATCAGCACCATCAACCACCCCGGAACCCGGAGCCGCCGCTTCGGCATAAAGCACGGCAAGGGGCGGCGTTGATGTCCTCAAACGCCTTCACCACCGCCGCTTTACCCATGTACTCATCATGGCAAGGGGGTCAGACAATCCGGCTGCACCCGAGGGTTGCATTTGACCGCTTCGAAACTGCGCGTGAATCCCCCGCTTTGTCGGTACCCCCTCGTAGTCTGAACGCACCTAGTTGAGGGGGTACGCCATGCACGTTCCATTCTGTTCCATCATTCCGCCCTACCTGCTGAGGAGGCTGGCCCGGCAGGACGCTCCGGAGTTTTCCGCAGCCGCAAGAGCCGCCAAGGAAGCTTTGGGGCATGTGCGCTCAGTGCATGCAGCACGCACCCAGGCCGCGCCCGACGTCCCGGCCGGAGTGCGGCAAGCCAAACCAGGACCTGCAAACCGCTCGGTCTTCGACGCCGACGGTTCGGAAACTTTACCCGGCAAGCTCGTCCGCAAGGAGGGTGAGCCCGCTACGGGGGACCCGGCAGCTAACGAAGCCTATGACGGGCTGGGCCACACCCACCGGTTATACGCCGATGTCTTCGGAAGGAACTCCATCGACGGCCGGGGGCTGCCGCTAAACGCCACCGTGCACTTCGGCAAGCTTTATGACAACGCGTTTTGGGACGGGACGCAAATGGTCTTCGGCGACGGTGACGGGGAAGTCTTTGAGCGGTTCACCAAGTCCCTCAGCGTCATCGGCCATGAACTTGCCCACGGGGTTACCCAGCACTCCGCCGCCCTGGTGTACCGGAACCAGGCCGGGGCCATCAACGAGTCCATGTCGGACGTCTTTGGCGCCCTGGTGGAGCAGTACGTGAAGAACCAGTGTGCCGCAGAGGCCAGCTGGCTCATTGGCGAGGGCCTTTTCACCCTTGAAGTTGAAGGGCGCGCCCTGCGCTCCATGAAAGCCCCCGGAACCGCGTACGACGACGACGTGCTGGGCAAGGATCCCCAGCCGGACTCCATGGACACTTACGTAAGGACGAGCGCCGACAACGGCGGAGTGCACATTAACTCAGGTATCCCCAACAGAGCGTTTTACCTCGTGGCCGAACAGCTGGGTGGGAACGCTTGGGACTCCCCCGGGCGCATCTGGTACGAAACGCTCACCGGCGGTGATTTGCCCACCGGGGCCACCTTCACGGTATTCGCCCGCGCTACAGCGGCTACGGCCCGGGAGCTTTTCGGTTCTGGTTCAAAAGAGCATGACGCCGTGCGGAACGCGTGGGAAACTGTGAAGGTCAAACTTTAACGGGATGCCTGGCTGCCGCACCAAGGGCGATCAGGCCCGATGTACCCAGGAACCATGCCATGAAGATCAGTGTGGAGCGCACCGGTGGCGTCGCCGCGATGACCCGGGTTTGGACTGTAAATGCCGTGTCCGAGACCGCCAGGAACCGATGGCAGCCCATTGTGGAAGCATGCCCCTGGGACGCTGTACCCAGGACACCGCGGGCCGCCGCATCCCAATTCCAGGAAGCACAACCGGACCGGTTCATCTACTCCATCCGGGCAGGGCAGCATCGCGCAGCCCTGCCCGAACGGGCGGTCACCGGCCCGTGGCGGGTGCTGGTGGACAGCACCCGGGCGGCCGCTGAAGAAGCCCGCACGGAACAACGCCCGGACACGTAGACCCTGCTGTTACCCCACCTCGGCAAGCTGGCCCCGGAAGGCCCTGCGGTAAGACTGGGGGCTGGTATCCAGGACTTTCCCGAAGTGGTGCCGCAGCAGGACCGGGTGGCCGAATCCGGACTCCCGCGCAATCTCCTCGATGTTCATGTCAGTGGCCTCAAGGAGTTCCTGCGCCCGAAGCACCCGTTGGGAATTGAGCCAGGCTGCGGGCGTCGCACCGGTCTCCGACCGGAACTTCCGGGCGAATGTCCTTGGCGACATGTGCACCCGCGCCGCCAGCTCGTTCACCGTATGCTCACGGTCCAGGTGCTGCACCATCCAGCGAAGGAGTTCCTCTATCGGTGCCGAGCCGCAGGTAGGCATGGGGCGGTCAATGAACTGCGCCTGGCCACCATCCCTGTGCGGGGGAACCACCATGTCCCGGGCTATGGCGGCGGCGACGTGCGCGCCCAATTCCACACGCACCAGGTGCAGGCAGGCATCGATACCGGCTGCTGTACCGGCCGAGGAAATGATATTGCCGTCCTGCACGTACAAGACGTTTTCGTCCACGTGCGCGTTCGGATATTCGGCAGCCAGCTGGCCCGAGTAGTGCCAGTGCGTGGTGCAGCGGCGGCCATCAAGGAGGCCTGCCTGGGCCAGGGCGAAGGCACCGGAGCAGATGGACATCACCCACGCTCCCCGTGCATCTGCAGCCCGAAGGGCTTCCAGGACGGAATCCGGCAACTGCTCATCCCTGCCGTAAGGAGCCATGATCACGAGGTCGGCGTCAGCGGCGGCTTCCAGCCCCAAATCCACGTTCATGGACAAACCGGACCTGAGCGGGACGTTGCCCGGTGAGGGGGTGCAGACCCGGAAATCGAAGGCCGGGACGCCGCTCCCCCGCCCGGTCCTGTCGAGGCCGAACACCTCGAAGGCAGTGCCAAATTCGAACATAGCGAAGTTGGGAACAACGATGACGGCTACTGATTTCAGCATGCTTCCATTGTGGCAGGAATTTTAGCTTTTTGGGCATTTCTGCCACTTTTTCCCGGTTCAGGACAGGAGAAGCATAGAGCCATGGAAATCCTCACAACCATCCTTATCGTCCTGCTGCTCCTCGTATTCGCCGCCACCGTGTCGGCACTTCTGCAAGACGGCCGCGGTCATATGCCTCCTGTCAAATCGCATGAAACCTGGTCCGCGCTGGACCTTCCCAGCACCAACTACACGCTGCGCATCTTCTGACCTTTCGGCCGCCTCAACCGGGATAGCTGCAACCGGTCGAAACGGGAAGCCCGGGCTCCCGCAGTAGACTGGCAGCAGCCATGACACTTCACATCTCCTATCCTGCCGAGCTCCCGGTTTCCGAGCGCCGCGAAGACCTGATGGCCGCCATCGCAGCGAACCAGGTCACCATCATTGCCGGCGAGACCGGCTCGGGTAAGACCACCCAGATCCCCAAGATGTGCCTCGAACTCGGTTTGGGAGACAACGGCCTGATTGGGCACACCCAGCCGCGCAGGCTTGCAGCCCGCACAGTCGCTGAGCGCATCGCGGAGGAACTGGGCGTGGACATTGGCCAGGAAGTCGGCTTCCAGGTCCGGTTCACCGGCGAGGTCAGCCGGAACACGAAGGTCAAACTGATGACCGACGGGATACTGCTCGCGGAAATTCAGCGCGACAAACTCCTGCGCAAATACAACGTAATCATCATCGACGAAGCCCACGAGCGCAGCCTCAATATCGACTTCATTCTCGGCTACCTCAAACGGATCCTGCCGCAACGGCCCGACCTGAAGGTGATCATCACCTCCGCCACCATCGATCCCGAGCGCTTTGCCAACCACTTCGGCACGCCGGAAGACCCTGCGCCTATCATCGAGGTCTCGGGGCGCACATACCCGGTGGAAATCCGGTACCGCCCGCTCTCACAGCCGCCCGCCGGAACAGATGAAGAGAACGCTTCCGACGACGAACTTGAGGAAGACCGGGATCCACTCGATGCCGTCTGTGACGCTGTGGATGAACTCGCGGCGGAAGCGCCCGGCGACATCCTGGTGTTCTTTTCCGGCGAGCGCGAGATCCGGGATGCGGCCGAAGCGCTTCAGGCCCGCATCCAGTCCAACCGGCGGCTGGCCGGAACCGAAGTCCTCCCCCTGTTCGCGCGCCTGAGCCTGCAGGAACAGCACAAGGTGTTCCACCCCGGCAGCAAACGGCGGATCGTCCTTGCCACCAACGTTGCCGAGACGTCGCTGACCGTGCCGGGCATCAAGTACGTAATCGACACCGGCACGGCCCGCATCTCCCGGTACTCCCACCGCACCAAGGTCCAGCGGCTCCCCATTGAACGCGTCTCACAGGCATCGGCCAACCAGCGTTCCGGGCGGTGCGGCCGTGTGTCCGACGGCATTGCCATCCGCCTCTACTCCGAGGACGACTTCGAATCCCGGCCCCGCTTCACCGATCCTGAAATCCTGCGCACCAACCTCGCCGCCGTCATCCTTCAGATGACAGCAATGGGGGTAGCGCGCGGGCCGAAGGACGTCGAGAACTTCCCCTTCGTGGAGCCTCCGGAAACCCGGGCAATCAACGACGGCGTCACGCTGTTGCGCGAACTCGGCGCCCTGGCTGCCGCGCGGCCCCAAAACGGCACGGAGGGGGCTAAGAGCGGCGGCGGCCTCACCGCCGTCGGGCAGAAACTCGCACAGCTGCCCGTGGACCCCCGGCTTGGCCGGATGATCGTGGAAGCGGGAAAACGGGGGTGCGTCCGGGAGGTCATGATCCTGGCAGCAGCCCTCACCATCCAGGACCCCCGCGAGCGTCCGACAGACAAGCAGCAGCTTGCAGCGGAAAAGCACAACCGCTTCAAGGATGAGAACTCGGACTTCACCGGCTTCCTGAACCTCTGGAACTACATCCAGGAGAAGCAGCAGGAGTTGTCGTCGTCGGCCTTCCGGCGCCTGTGCCGGACCGAATTCATCAACTACCTCCGCGTCCGGGAGTGGCAGGACCTGTTTGCCCAGCTGCGGCAGCTGGCCCGCCCCCTCGGCATCAGCCTGGACAACAAACGCCTTGCAGACCCGGTCGGCAACCACGACGGCATCCACATCAGCCTCCTGTCCGGGCTCCTGAGCCATATCGGCATTCTGGACGAACGGAAGCGTGAGTACGCCGGCGCCAGGGGCAGCCGCTTCGCGATCTTCCCCGGCTCGGCCCTGTTCAAAAAGTCGCCAACATTCGTCATGGCGGCGGAGTTGGTGGAAACAAGCCGGCTATGGGCCCGGGTTGCCGCCCGCTTCGATCCCCTTTGGGCAGAACAGGTTGCGCCTGACCTGGTAAAACGCAGTTACAGCGAACCCCACTGGTCCACCCGCCAGGGCGCAGTGATGGCCTACGAAAAGGTCACTCTCTATGGGGTACCCATCATCGCCCAGCGCAGGATCAACTACGGCAGGGTGGATCCTGTCGTGGCCAGGGAGCTTTTCATCAGGCATGCCCTGGTGGAGGGTGACTGGAAAACGCACCACAAGTTCTTCCACCGGAACCGGGCCCTCCTGCAGGAGGTTGAGGAACTCGAAGCGCGGATGCGGCGCCGGGACCTCCTGGTGGACGACGAAACCCTGTTTGAGTTTTATGATGCGCGGATCGGGCCGGACGTGGTGTCCGAACGCCATTTCGATAAGTGGTGGAAGGACGCCCGGCAGGAGAACCCTGACCTCCTGGACTACGACAAATCCCTCCTCCTTAGCGACGACGCCGACAACCTCGATGTCTCCGCCTACCCGAAGACCTGGCTGCACAAGGGCTTCGAACTGCCGCTGACGTACGAGTTCCATCCTGTGGCTCCCGGCTCGCCGCCCAATCCGAGCGACGGCGTCACCGCCGAAGTCCCCGTCCTGTTCCTTAATCAGCTGGACGACAAGGCCTTCCGCTGGCTCATCCCCGGTCAGCGCGTGGAACTCGTGACAGCCCTGATCAAGTCCCTTCCCAAGCAGATCCGCAAGAACTTTGTGCCTGCCCCGGACGTGGCCCGGCAGGCAGTGTCAGTCCTCGAGTCCGACTTCGATCCAGCCGCCGACGAGCTTGAACCGTCCCTTGAACTTGCGCTCCGCCGCGTCCGCGGGCACGTTATTCCGCCCGGTTCGTGGAACTGGGACGCCGTTCCCCCGCACCTGCGTGTGACGTTCAAGGTAGTGGACAGCAAGGGCAAAGTGCTGGAAGAGGGCAAGGACCTGGCGGCCCTCCAGGAAAGGCTTGCCCCTGCCACGCGGCGCGCCATCGCAGAGTCATTGGGTGCCACGCCCGCCTCCGCCGCCCCACGAAGCAAGGCAGGGCGCGCCCCGGGCAAGGCCGACGTCGGGCGGCCCCCCGCGCAGCAGCCCGCCCAGGTGCCGGGCGGGTCCGTCCCCGCCGGGTTCAGGGAGCAGGATGGGCTCACCGAGTGGAGCTTCGGATCCCTCCAGCGCCAGGTCAGCAGCGTGGTCAATGGCCACACCGTCACGGGTTATCCGGTGTTGCAGGACCAGGGCACGTCGGTGGCCCTCCGGGTTTTCCAGACCGTAGACGAACAGCAGGACGCGATGCGCGGTGGCGTGATCCGGCTGCTGGCCCTGCGCGTTCCTGCTCCTGACCGCTATGTGCTGGAGCACCTGAGCAACACGGAGAAGCTGACATTCAGCCAGAACCCCCACGGCTCGGTTGCCGCCCTCATTGCAGACTGTGCACTGGCGGCCATCGACAAGCTCACTCCCGCAGAGCTCCCGTGGGACCGGCCGTCCTTTGACAGGCTTTACGAGCTGGTTCGGGCTGAACTGATTGACACCGTGTTCAGCGTGACGGCGGTGGTGGAGCGCATCCTCGCCAGTACCCGGCGGATTGAAAAGCAATTGAAGGGCACCACCAGCCTGGCCCTTATCAGCGCGCTCAATGACATCAAGAGCCAGCTCGAACAGCTGGTGTATCCGGGCTTTGTGGCCCGCACCGGGTATGCGCAGCTAAGCCAGCTTCCCCGGTATCTTGCCGCCATTGAAAAGCGGCTGGAGCGCCTCCCGGGCAACGTCCAGCGGGACGGGCTCGGCATGGCGGTGGTGCAGCGGCTCGAGGATGACTACGACGACGCCGTGTCGGCGCTGCTTCCCGGCCGGCGGGCCGGCGGCGAACTGGCGCAGGTCCGCTGGATGATCGAAGAGCTCCGGGTGAGCCTTTTCGCCGTCGAACTGGGAACTGCCTACTCTGTGTCCGAGAAACGGATCCGCGCGGTGCTCAACAAGGCACTGGCCCCGGCCTAGCCGGGCCAGCACCCGGCCGGGCAGGCCGTCAGGCTGGAACGAAATCGCCGTATCCTGCTGCCCGGAGTCCCTGCCGAAGTTTCTCGGCGTTGGCGTCCAGGACCTCCGGATCCGGATTCTGGTCCGCGGAGGCGAAGTTGAAGTCGGCCATGCTCCTCGACGGCCATACATGCACGTGGAGATGGTTGATCTCATAGCCGGCCACGATGAGCCCTGCGCGGGGCGCGTCAAAGATGTCCACCTGGACGGCTCCGATCCGCCGGGCCACTTCCATGACTCTCGCCAGTGTTTCCGGTGATGCATCCGTCCAGCGGTCCACTTCCTCCGTGGGAACCACCAGGGTGTGACCGTCCGCCAGCGGCCCGGTGGTGAGGAACGCGGATACGTCGTTTTCCCGCCACACGAAGCGGCCTGGAATCTCGCCGTTCAGTATGCGGGTGAAAAGCGTGCTCATGCGTCTGCCTCCTTGGCGGGTCCCTGCAAAGTGCTGGTGTCCAGCACAAACCGGTATTTCACTTCGCCTGCCACCATGCGGTCGTAGGCCTCGTTCAGCTGGTCCGCGCGAACGACTTCGATGTCGGCCACCACGCCGTGCTCCGCGCAGAAGTCCAGCATCTCCTGAGTCTCGGCTATGCCCCCGATCAACGACCCGGCGTAGGCGATCCGCCGCCTGATCAGTGCCCGCGGGTTCACAGGCGGCATCGCCTCGGACGGAAGGCCAAGCTGGAAAAGTGAACCATCAACGCGCAGGGTCCGGAACAGCGGATTCAGGTCGTGCGGAGCAGCGACGGTATCAATGATCAGATCAATGGTCCGGTTTGCCGCGTCCATCGCAGTTTCGTCCGTGGACAGCACCACTTCGTCGGCCCCCAGTTCCAGGGCGGCCGGCACCTTGGACTCCGAGGTGGTGAACACCACCACCTTTGCCCCCATCGCCTTGGCAAGCTTGACGGCCATATGGCCAAGCCCGCCAAGCCCCACCACACCCACAACGTCTCCCTCTTCGACGTCGAAATGCCGCAGGGGGGAGAACGTCGTGACTCCTGCGCACAGCAGCGGCGCGACGGCGGCGGGGTCCAGGGAGTCCGGGACGCGAAGGACGTAGCGGCGGTCCACCACCACGGAGGAGGAATAGCCGCCCTGTGTGATTGAGTCGCCGTTCCTTCGGTCCACGGAACCGTACGTCCCGGTCATGCCGTTTTCGCAGTATTGTTCGAGGCCGTCCAGGCAGCTTTCGCATTCCCGGCAGGAGTCCACGATGCAGCCAACGCCCACGCGGTCCCCGGGCGCAAAGTCGGTAACGGCCGAGCCGACGGCACTGACCGTACCGACAATTTCGTGTCCCGGCACCAGCGGCCAGACCTGGCCGCCCCACTCACCGCGCACTGCGTGGACATCGGAATGGCACAGCCCGCAAAACTCAATCGCAATTTCGACGTCGTCCGCCTGGGGTGCGCGCCGGGCAAGGGTCAGCGGGACCAGCCCGCTGTCAGCGGACGTGGCGCCGTAAGCGGCAGCCAGCACACCGCCGTCGGAAGCAACAGGTCCGGGGGCAACAGGTTTCGCGAGGGGCGGCGGCACGGGACGTCCAGGAGTCATAGTGCGACGCTACCCTTGAGCGCCGCCAAGTTTCCACTCAGCAGGGCCGCCGTCGCCGCCGCTGGGTTCCGGCCCCGCCACCACCGGCAGGTGGGGATTGCTTGACCACTCGGAAAAGGACCCGGGGTAGAGAGCGGCGCGGAAGCCGGCAAGCTCCAGGGCGGCAACCTGGTGGGCTGCCGTGACACCGGACCCGCAGTAGACGCCCACGTGGGAGTCGTCGCTGATGCCCAGCGACTCGAAACGCCGGCGCAGCTCCGCGGGAGCCAGAAACCGTCCGGCGCTGTCCACGTTATCGGAGGTGGGCGCACTGACAGCGCCGGGAATGTGCCCGGCGCGGGGATCAACAGGCTCGATCTCGCCGCGGTACCTCTCCCCCGCGCGAGCATCGAGCAGGATCCTGTCAGGCAGGCGACCGTCATGGCCGGCACTGCCCGCCATCGGGGTACTTTCCATCCAGGCGGTCACGCTGGCAGCGTCCAGGACCGGCATCTGCCCGTCCTCCAGGATGACGTCGCCGGAAGGAGGCGCCACCTCGCCCTGCTCGAGCGGCAGCCCTGCAGCCCGCCAAGCCGCCAGGCCGCCGTCGAGCAGGTAAACGTCAGCCAGGCCTGCGTTTCTCAACATCCACCACACGCGTGCTGCGGCCATATCTGCGCTATCGTCATAGGCCACCACAACATCGCCCTTGTTAATGCCCCAGCGCCTCGCCGCATCCTGGAACCGGGGCACTGATGGCAACGGGTGCCTGCCCCGCTCCGGAACTGCAGGGGCCGCAAGTTCGCTCGCCAGGTCAACGAATACGGCGCCCGGCAGATGCCCCTTCAGGTAGTGGTCGTGGCCGTGCGGGTCGCCCAGCGCCCAGCGCACATCCAGCAGCACTGTGCGCAGGCCGCCGGCGCCGCGCTTCTCCAGTTCGGAAACATCCATCAACGGATTCATCGTGCTCCTTAGCGTGGGCAGCCTACGCTCCCACTCTAACGGCAGCTTGGATGGCCGCAGGTAGGCTGGTGCGGTGAAGATCGAGCGCACCGCGGGCAGGGACTGGGCCGACGAAGCCATCCGCAAAATCACGGCGGAAAACAACCGCTCCGCCGATACCCACCTTTACTCGGTACCCCTGCCCGAGCACTGGGGCGTCCAGCTTTATCTCAAGGATGAGTCCAAGCACCGCACCGGGAGCCTCAAGCACCGGTTGGCGCGGTCCCTGTTCCTGTTCGGCCTCGTCAACGGCTGGGTCAGGGAGGACACCACCATCGTTGAGGCCTCAAGCGGCAGCACAGCGGTATCCGAAGCCTATTTCGCCCAGCTCCTGGGACTGCCGTTCATCGCCGTCATGGCGCGCACCACCAGCTCCGAGAAAATTGCGCTGATTGAGCAGTTCGGCGGCTCCTGCCTCCTGGTGGACCACGCCTCCGAGGTTTACGCAACCGCGGAAGAAGTCGCTGCCACCAGCGGCGGGCACTACATGGACCAGTTCACCTACGCCGAGCGCGCCACGGACTGGCGGGGTAACAACAACATCGCGGAATCCATTTTCGGCCAGCTCGAGCTGGAGGAACATCCCGTGCCGGACTGGATCGTGGTTGGCGCAGGGACCGGCGGCACCAGCGCCACCATCGGCCGGTACCTCCGCTATCACAGCCACCCCACCCGGTTGCTGGTGGTAGACCCGGAGAACTCGGCCTTCTACCCGGGCTGGCTTGGCAGCTCCCACCCCGCTTCCGGATTGCCGTCCCGGATCGAGGGTATCGGCCGGCCCCGGATGGAGCCCAGCTTTGTGCCGTCCGTGATCGACCACATGATCCAAGTCCCCGACGCCGCATCCGTGGCCGCCATGCGGCACCTGCACACCCTTGCCGGTCTCCATGCCGGTCCCTCCACCGGAACAAGCCTGTGGGGCGTCTGGCAGATTGTTGCGGGAATGCTTGCCGAAGGCCGCAGGGGCAGCGTCGTTTCGCTGATGTGCGACGGCGGCGAGCGTTACGCGGGCAACTACTACTCTCCGGAGTGGCTGGCGTCCCACGGCCTGGACCCCGAGCCGTATGAAGCGGTGATCCGGCGGTTCTTTGATACCGGCAGCTGGGACGGCGGCGGGGCCTAAACCTCCACGGACTCTCCCGGGGCCAGGTGCTGATACTCGGTGCCGTATTTGGCTCCAAGACGTTTGACGTGACCTTCCACGATTTTCAGGCCGTTCTCATTGAGCAGACCGTCGTGGATCTGGAATGCCCGCGGTGCCCGCACGCCGATCACAAAGTCCACCACCTCGGCGGACTTGCTCCATGGCGCGTGGATGGGCACGAGCAGCGTCTGGACGCTGATGCCGTCGGGAACGATGAAAGAGTCACCGGGATGGTAAACGCTCCCGTCCAGGAGGTAGCCGATGTTGGCAACCATCGGGATCTGCGGATGGATCAAGGCGTGCTGGCCGCCGAAGCTGCGCACTTCGAAGCCTGCTGCCTGGAAGGATGATCCGGGCTCGACGCTGTGGATCCTCGGTGCTGCTGCGGGGGCTTCCTTGCGCAGGTTGTCCGCTACGCCTGCCGGGGCGAAAACTGCCAGCGCGCTGTTGCCCTTGAGAGCAGCCACCACTGCGGGAACGTCGATGTGGTCGGTGTGTTCGTGCGTGACCAGGACCGCTTCGGCGCCCGCCAGGGCCTCAGCCGTTTCCGAAAAAGTCCCCGGATCCAGCACCAGGACCCGGTATTGCTTCTCAAGGCGGATGCAGGCATGGGTGTACTTGGTCAACTTCATAGCGCCAGCCTAGGGTCGGACCTGAACCCTGTCCACGAAGCTGCGGCTGGTAATCTTGATCTCTGCCACCATCCTGAGGGAAGCGAGTCTGTTCATGCCGTTCGGCGCCAAGGCTGAATCCACCAATCCCGCTTCGGCCGCAGCCACGAAAGCCAACGCAGGGACCGCTTCCAAGCCTGCCGGCGTCGCCGGTCCCACTGCCGTCAAGGAACAGCGCGTCACCAAGCAAAGGCTGGCAGTCAGCGCCGCGCTGGATGAGCTGGCTGATTTTGTGAGCACCCAGGAGCTCTACCGCATCCTGCAGAACCAGGGCGTATCGGTGTCCCTGGCCACCGCCTACCGCATCCTCCAGTCCCTGGCGGACGAGGGGCTGGTGGACGTGCTGCGCAACGGCGACGGCGAAGCGGTCTACCGCCGATGTGCCGTCACCGGCCACCACCACCACCTGCTGTGCCGCAACTGCGGCAAGGCAGTGGAGGTGGAAGCGCCCGCCGTTGAAACGTGGGCAGCCCGCACGGCCAACGAACACGGCTTCACGGAAGTGGCGCACACCGTGGAGATTTTCGGGCTTTGCCCGGACTGCACTTCGCGCAAGGCAGCCGGCACCCTCTAGGCCCCCGAAGCGCAGGGTCAGCGTGCCTGCAGCACCCGTCCGTTGATGCCCCTGGAAGATCGGACGGATCCGACGACGCGGCACACCACATAGATCAGGAACGACAGCGTTGTGACGTAGGGGCTGATGGGGATGCGGCCGCCGAGGGCCAGCAGGATTCCACCGACGGTCGCCGTGACGGCGAAAGCAACGCTCAGCACCACCACTGCCACCGGGGAGGACGTCACCCGAAGGGCCGCCGCAGCCGGCGTGATCAGCAGAGCAAGCACCAGGAGGGCTCCCACCACCTGGATGGAAAGAGCCACACTGATTCCCAGCAGGACCATAAAAACGATGGCAAGCGTTCGGACGGGAACACCGCGGGCCTCGGCCAGCTCCGGATCCACGCTGGCAAAATTCAACGGCCGCCAAATAGCCGCCAGAACCACCATCACCACCACCGCTGTTCCGGCGAGCGCCTGAAGCTGGACGGTGTCGACTGAGACGATCTGCCCGGTCAGCAAACCGAACTTGTTCGCGGCACGGCCCTCGTACAGGGACAGGAACAGGATCCCGAGGCCCAAACCGAAGGGCATAATCACCCCGATGATTGAGTTCTTGTCCCTGGCCCGCACGCCCATGAGCCCCAGAAGCAGGGCAGCCGCTACCGAGCCGATCAGCGAGCCGAAAACGATGTCCGCTCCGATGAGCAGTGCAAAAGCGGCGCCGGCAAAGGACAGTTCCGATATTCCGTGCACGGCGAACGCCAGGTCACGTTTCATCACGAACGTCCCCACCAGCCCGCCGAGCAGCCCCAGGACCGCTCCTGCCCAGATCGAGTTCTGGACAAGGACCAGTAACTCACCGTAGTTCTCGAAGCTGAAGATCGCCCCGATGATGCTGTCCGCATCCATCAGGCCACCTCTCCGGCGAGGGCGTGGGCCTCGGCATGGTGATGGGTGGTGGCATCGGGCAACCCGACCACCACGATGCGGCCGTTGGCGTGGATGACCTCCACGTGGCTGCCGTAAAGATCCGAGAGGACCTCCGTGGTCATGACTTCCTGCGGAGTGCCCACCTTGAACCGCCCGCCGGCCAGGTAGAGCACGCGGTCCACGTAGTCAATCACGGGGTTGATCTCGTGCGTAACAAACACCACTGCGCTGTTCTGCTCGTGGCATTGCTTGTTGATCAGGGCGCTGACTGCCTGCTGGTGGTGCAGGTCAAGCGACAACAGCGGCTCATCGCACAACAGGACCTTAGGGTCAGTGGCAAGGGCCTGCGCCACCCGGAGCCGCTGCTGTTCACCGCCGGAGAGCTGGCCCACGGGAACTTTGGCATAGTCCGTTGCCCCCACCAGTTCGAGGAGTTCGTCAATCCTGCGGTTCGCTTGGCGGGACGACATACGCAGACCCCAGCGGTGGCCGTCCACACCGAGGCCCACCAGGTCGCGGGCGCGCATGGGCGTATCGCGGGCGAACGATTTTTGTTGCGGGATGTAACCGATCAGGCTGCTGCCGCGTTCAACCGGCTTCCCGCCCAGTGTGGCCTTTCCGCTGTGCAGGTCCTGAAGACCCAGCAGGACCTTGAGGAAGCTGGTTTTACCGCTGCCGTTGGGGCCGAGCACGGCAAAAAATTCGCCGGGCCTGATCTCCAGGTCCAGGTCCTCCCAGAGCGTCCGCTTACCGAAAGTGAGGGACGCCCCGGTGAGGCTGACCACGGGTTTCAACTATTTGTCTCCAGAACTTTGCTGACGTTGTTCACATTGTCCGTCATCCACTGCACGTAGGTCTTGCCCTCGGGCAGGGTTTCACTGAAATCGACTACAGGAACACCTGCCGATTCCGCAGCGTTCTTCAGCGCCTCGGTCTGGGGACCCTCAGTCTGCCCGTTATAGGCAAGGAACCGCACCGACTTGGAGGACACCAAATCGGTGGCGGCCTTGAGGACGGCCGGCGGAACGTCAGAGCCTTCCTCGATCGCGGCAGTGTAGTCCTCAGGCGTAGCGTTCTCCAGGCCCGCTCCCTCCAGCAGGTACACGGGCACGGGCTCGGTCACAGCAACGGAGGCGCCGGCGGCCCCGGCCTTCAGCCCTTCCAGTTTCCCGGTCAGTTCTTCCAGCCGGGCCTTAAAGGCAGCAGCGTTTTCATCGAAGGCAGCAGCTGAACCGGGTTCCAGCTCGCCGAGCTTTGCTGCCAGATCATCAGCCAGCCGCCCCATGGCATCAAGGCTGTACCAGACGTGCTCGTTCAGCTCGCCGTGGTCGTGTGCGTGGTCCTCGCCCTCTGGCTCCGCAGGTGTTGCCCCGCCGGAGGCTTCCTCCCCGGGGTGTGCCAGCCCGGAGAGTTCGACGGCGTTCAGCACGTTGCCGGCGTCGATGCTGCTGTCCTGCGCCAGGGTATGCAGAAAGTCGTCGTACCCGCCGCCATTTTCAATGAGGAGATCTGCCTTGGACACAGTCAGCCGGTCCTGGGCGGTGGCTTCGTAGGAATGGGGGTCCTGGCTGGTCTTGGTGATTATCGCGGTAACGCTGACCTTGTCCCCGCCGATCGTTTCCGCGATATCGCCGTAGACGTTGGTGGAGGCCACCACGTTGATCCCGTCGGCCGCTTCGGGTGAACCCTCCGGCTGGGGGCTGCACCCGGTGAGCAGCAGGCCAAGCCCGGCAAGGGCGGTCAGGGATGATCGGGCAACGGAGAGACGGCGCACGGAAACCTCGGTTCAAACGGGACGGGAAGGAAAAAGAACCACTTCAGCTTATATCTAAATGGGAATGATTCCTATTTAGGTACATAGGCGCGCCTGTCCGAGAGGACCCCGGAGCCCCGCGCCGCGGAGCTCCGGGAGCTTCACCCTGCGTTCGGCTGCCCCAGTCTTCGGACGCCGGTGGCCTGGGTGGCATCGCGGATTTCACCCACCAGCTGCTCAATCACGTCCTCCAGGAACAGGACACCCTTGGTATTGCCGTCTGGACCAATAACGCGCGCCAGGTGGGAACCGGTGCGCTGCATGACGGACATCGCCTTTTCGATTTCGTCATCAAGGGCCAGGTTGGCCAGGGACCTGATCCGGCTTTCGGCAATGGGACGGCCGTAAGCCGCCTCGGGAATGGACAGGACGTCCTTTACGTGGAGGTAGCCATACAGCATGTCGTCATCATCGAGCATTGGAAAACGCGAGAATCCGGTGCGGCTCACGGCCTTCTCGAACTCCACCGGAGTTGTTGCCGCCTTCAGCATGACCAGCTTTTTCAGCGGAACCATGATGTCCGCCGCACTGTACTCGGAAAACTCAAGCGCACCGGTGATCAGTCCCGCCTCGTCATCCACCAGGCCGTGACGGGTGGACTCCTGAACAATCGACTGCACCTCCTCCAGGGTGAAGGAGGAGTTAACTTCGTCCTTAGGCTCGATCCTGAGCATCTTGAGGATGTGGTTCGCGGACCAGTTGAGGACCGAGATGACAGGGTGGACGAGCCTTGCGACGAACATGAGCGGCGGGGCGAGCAGGAGCGCTGCCTTGTCAGCGACGCTCACAGAGATGTTCTTCGGCACCATCTCGCCAAAGGTCACGTGCAGGAACGTCACCACCAGCAACGCGACGGCGAAGGCCGCCACATCGGCAACTTCCACCGGCAGGCCCAGCATCTCCAGCGGCACGGCCAGCAGATGGTGGATGGCCGGCTCTGCCACCAGCAGGATCAGGAGGGAGCAGACGGTAATGCCGAGCTGCGCACATGCCAGCATCAGCGAAACGTTCTCCATTGCACGCAGGGTTGTCTGCGCCCGCTTGGACCCTGCGTCCGCCAGCGGTTCAATCTGGCTGCGCCGGGCTGACATCACCGCGAACTCGGCAGCGACAAAAAACGCGTTGCCGAACAGGAGGACAACCAGCCACAGTATTCCGGCCCAGTCGCTCATCGTCCAGTCCCGTCGTCGTTGTTGCCGGACTCCGGTTCAGGTTCCGCCGGCCGGAAACAGATGCGGTCGATCCGCCTGCCATCCATCCTGGTGACACTGAGCGTTCCGCCGCCAACGGGGACGGTATCGCCCACCACGGCGATCCGGCCAAGTTCGCTCATGACGTAGCCGCCCACTGTTTCGTATGCTGCCTCATCAGGAACGGTCAGGCCGGCAATCTGCTCGGACAGCTCGTCCGGGCGGAGGAGTCCGGGAAAGTACCAGTCGCCGGATGCACTCTGGAGCAAACCGGGGCGGACCTTGTCATGCTCGTCCGCCACCTCGCCCACAATCTCCTCAACCAGGTCCTCAAGAGTGGCGATGCCCGCCGTTCCGCCGTACTCGTCCAGGACAACCGCGAGCTGCAGGTTGCCGTCGCGAAGTTCAGCCAGCAGGGCATCAAGGTGGATGGTCTCCGGCACCCGCAGCACCTCGGTCATGATGGCCCCGGCCTCCAGGTTCTGCCGGCGCTCCCAGGGAACAGCCACCGCCTTCTTGACGTGGACCAGCCCCCTGATGTCATCGGCGGATTCACCTATGACCGGGAACCGGGAGTACCCGGTCCTGCGCGCCGCCGCGAGGATGTCAGCCACAGGCTGGTCCGCCTCGATGGTTTCCACGCGGATGCGCGGCGTCATCACGTCCGCCGCGGTCCGGGTGGAGAAGTTCAGTGTCCGCGACACGAAGTTGGCCGTCCCGGCATCCAGGGTTCCCATCTCGGCCGACCGACGCACCAGCGACGAAAGTTCGGCAGGGGTCCTGGCACCGGAAATTTCCTCCTTCGCCTCCAGTCCAAAGACGTTCAGCACTTTGTTGGAGAAGCCGTTGAGCACCACGATGGCGGGTTTGAACACGGCGGTGAACATGAGCTGCGGCCGGGCCAGGGCGCGGCCCACAGGGAAGGACAGGGCGATTGCCATGTTCTTGGGCACCAGTTCGCCCAGGAGCATTGACAGCAGGGTGGCGATCACCATCGCCAGGACCAACGAGATGGAGGCCACTGCAACGCCGGGAAGCCCGACGGCGGCCAGCGGGGCTTCCAAAAGCCGGCCCACTGATGGCTCCATCACGTACCCGGTCAACAGGGTGGTCAGCGTGATGCCCAGCTGGCAGCTGGAGAGCTGGGTGGAAAGGGACTTAAGGCACGCGAGCAAGGGGACGGCGCCGGTGTCACCGTCGTCGATGGCCCTCTGGACGGTGGCCTGGTCCAGGGCAATCAGGGAAAATTCGACGGCGACAAAAAAGCCCGTGCCGGCGATCAGCAGCAAACCTGCTGCCAGGAGAAGCCATTCCATTCAGCATCCCGCCCGGACAGCCGCGGCCGCGTGGCAGGGCATTGACGGAGAAAAGGGGGGCCAGGGAGATCGGTCCGGCGGAGGATGGTCGGTCGATGCCGACGCAGTATCCTTTACGGCCCCTGCCGGCTGTGCCGGCGAATGGTGATGGGCGTGTGTTCGGGGTTTGCCGGCTCTGCGGGTGGACTGCGCGGCGCTCTTGACGCTCCGCTGACAGCCCCCAGGCCGGCACCTAGATTTACTGTCCATAAGAATTTCAGTCTACAGGGAGCAAACCACCCCCGCGGCGACTCCCGGAGCAGCCTTCCGGGCGCCCTGCCCAGGCCTAAAAAACCCTTCCCTGTCTTCTTTCCAACCGCCATATTCCGGCCTTTTCACGTCACTTCATGATTTGGGTCACCCTTATTGGCAGTTACCACAGGATGCTTACTAGACTGGCAATGGTCTGGGTTCAGAGGACGCAGAGACCGGTTGGATCGTAGTGCTGAGGCACCGTGGGCCGGAGAGAAATCAAACTCATGGAAGAGGCGTATTTCAAGTGCCAGAGCAGCCAAGCCACCGTCTACCAGAGGAATTTGGCGGAAACGAGTGGCTCGTTGACGAACTGTACGAGCAGTACCAGAAGGACAAGAACTCGGTGGACGCCAAATGGTGGCCGCTGTTTGCATCCTTTGGCGCGGCCGCGGGTTCTTCTTCCAACGGAAATTCCGGGCACGCCGCTGCCCACCCTGCAACGAGGGAATTGCCGGTTGTGAATGCGGCTCCTGCGGCACCGGCAGCGCCGCCAGCTGCAGCCCCCGCCCCTCCGTCGACGCCCCCCGCCTCTGCGGCCCCTGCTGCCGCCCCGGCCCCGGCGCCCGTCAAGAAGGCTCCTGCCACTGTGGCCCGCGACGGTTCCAAAAAGACTGGTACCGGCACGGGCTCGCAGCCCATCCCGGCGCAGCTGCCCAAGAATGTCAAGGCACCCACGGCTCCCGAAGAGGACGTCGTTTCGGTCCTCCGCGGCCCGGCGAAGGCCATTGCCACCAACATGGTCACCAGCCTCGAGGTGCCCACCGCCACCAGCGTCCGGGCCATTCCCGCCAAGCTGCTGATCGACAACCGCGTTGTCATCAACTCCAACCTGGCCCGTGCACGCGGCGGCAAGGTCTCCTTCACGCACCTCATTGGCTACGCGGTCATCCGTGCGCTCTCCCAGTTCCCTTCCATGAACGTCTACTACGACGAAGTGGACGGCAAGCCTGTTGCCGTCCAGCCGGCACACGTCAACTTCGGCATCGCCATCGACATGCCGAAGCCCGACGGAACCCGCCTGCTCATGGTGCCGAACATCAAAAAGGCTGAAACCCTCAACTTCTCCGAGTTTTGGCACACCTACGAGGACCTCATCAAGCGCGCCCGCAACGGCAAGCTGACGGCTGAGGACCACCAGGGCACCACCGTTTCGCTGACCAACCCGGGCGGCATCGGTACTGTCCACTCCGTGCCGCGCCTTTCCAAGGGCCAGGCAGCCATCATTGGCGTCGGTGCGCTGGACTACCCGGCCGAGTTCCAGGGCGCCAGTGAGAAGATCATCGCGCAGAACGCCATCAGCAAGGTCCTCACCCTGACCTCCACCTACGATCACCGTGTGATCCAGGGAGCCGGCAGCGGTGAATTCCTGAAGCTGGTACATCAGCTGCTCCTGGGTGCCCAAAACTTCTACGACGAAATTTTCGAGTCCCTGCGCATTCCGTACGAGCCCGTACGCTGGAGCGCGGACAAGCAGGTGGACCCGGCGGACGAGATCAACAAGGTCGCCCGGATCCAGCAGCTCATCCACTCCTACCGCGTCCGCGGACACCTGATGGCGGACACTGATCCCCTCGAATACGTCCAGCGCAAGCACCCGGACCTTGACGTCCTCACCTACGGCCTGACGCTCTGGGACCTGGACCGCGAGTGGCCCACCGGTGGTTTCGGCGGCAAGCCGATGCTCAAGTTCCGCGACATCCTCGGCGTCCTGCGCGACGCCTACTGCCGCACCACGGGCATCGAGTACATGCACATCCAGGAACCGGAGGAACGCAAGTGGTTCCAGGACCAGCTGGAGCACCCGTACTCGAAGCCCAGCCGTGAGGAACAGCTCCGCATTGTCTCGAAGCTGAATGCCGCTGAGGCGTTCGAGACCTTCCTGCAGACCAAGTTCGTGGGCCAGAAGCGCTTCTCCCTTGAGGGCGGCGAGTCCCTGATCCCGCTGCTGGACGCCATCATGTCCGATGCCGCTGACGACGGCCTTGACGAGGTAGCCATCGGCATGGCGCACCGCGGCCGCCTGAACGTGCTCACCAACATCGCGGGCAAGACCTACGCACAGGTTTTCCGCGAATTCGAGGGCACCCAGGATCCGCGCTCGGTCCAGGGCTCCGGTGACGTCAAGTACCACCTGGGCACCGAGGGGACGTTCACCTCGGACAACGGCAAGGAGACAAAGGTTTACCTGGCCGCCAACCCGTCCCACCTGGAGGCAGTCGACCCCGTCCTGGAGGGCATTGTCCGCGCCAAGCAGGACCGCCTGGACCAAGGCGAGTCGTTCCCGGTCCTGCCCATCGTGGTCCACGGCGACGCCGCCTTCGCTGGCCAGGGCGTGGTGGCTGAGACCCTTAACCTGTCCCAGCTCCGCGGTTACCGCACCGGTGGAACCATCCACATTGTGGTCAACAACCAGGTGGGCTTCACCACCGCCCCGTCATCGTCCCGGTCCTCCACGTACTCCACCGACGTTGCCAAAATGATCCAGGCACCGGTGTTCCACGTGAACGGCGACGATCCCGAAGCTGTGGTCCGGATCGGCCAGCTCGCCTACGAGTTCCGCCAGCGGTTCCACAAGGACGTTGTGATCGACATGGTCTGCTACCGCCGGCGCGGGCACAACGAGGGCGATGACCCCTCGATGACCCAGCCGCTGATGTACAACCTGATCGAAGCCAAGAGGTCGGTCCGCAAGCTCTACACCGAGTCCCTCATCGGCCGCGGTGACATCACCGAGGAAGAAGCCGAGCAGCTGCTCCGCGACTACCAGGAGCGCCTGGAGCGGGTCTTCGCTGAGACCCACGCGGCCCAGACATCCCCGATTCCGATCATCACCGCGGACTCGGCAGCCGTCTCGGACATCGAGCGGCCCATCGCCCAGCAGTCCGATTCCGGCACGGGTTCCCAGGTGGCCACCGCCATTTCCGCTGACACCCTGGCGCGGATCGGTAAAGCCCACCTGGAGATTCCGGAAGGCTTCACCGTCCACGCCAAACTCAAGCAGTTGCTGGAGAAGCGCGAACAGATGTCCCGCGAAGGCGGCATCGACTGGGGCTTTGGCGAGATTGCAGCCTTCGGCTCGCTCATCATGGAAGGCGTCCCCGTGCGCTTGGCGGGCCAGGACTCACGCCGCGGAACGTTCGTGCAGCGCCACGCCGTCTTCCACGACCGCGCCAACGGCAAGGAATGGCTGCCGCTGGGCAACCTTTCCGATGACCAGGCCAAGCTGTGGATCTATGACTCGCTGCTGTCCGAATACGCGGCCATGGGCTTCGAATACGGCTATTCAGTGGAACGCCCCGATGCCCTCGTTTTGTGGGAAGCCCAGTTTGGCGACTTCGTCAACGGTGCCCAGACCATCATTGACGAGTTCATCTCCTCGGCCGAGCAAAAGTGGGGCCAGCGTTCCTCGCTGGTACTGATGCTTCCGCACGGCTACGAGGGCCAGGGCCCGGACCACTCCTCGGCGAGGATTGAGCGCTTCCTGCAGATGTGCGCCGAGGAAAACATGATCGTGGCCAACCCCACCACGGCAGCCTCGCACTTCCACCTGCTGCGCCGCCAGGCCTACAGCCGCCCGCGGAAGCCGTTGATCATCTTCACGCCGAAGCAGCTGCTGCGCCTTAAGGGTGCCGCGTCTTCCGTGGAGGACTTCACCAATGGCACGTTCCAGCCTGTCATCGGGGACCATGAACAGCTGGCTGCGGAAGCCGTCGAACGCGTTCTGCTGGTTTCGGGCCGCCTGTACTACGATCTCCTGTCCACGCGGCAGAAGACCGATGACAAGACGACGGTGATCGTCCGCGTGGAGCAGCTTTACCCGCTGCCCTCCGCGGAGATCGCCGCGGAGCTGGCAAAGTACCCGAACGCCGAGGTCGTCTGGGCGCAGGACGAGCCTGCCAACCAGGGACCGTGGCCGTTCATCGGCCTGAACCTGCCGGACGCCCTTGAACGGCGCGTCCGCCTGGTGTCGCGTCCGGCCTCGGCTTCCACGGCCGCCGGCTCCATGAAGCGCCACGCCGCGGAACAGGATGCCCTCTTGAAGCAGGCATTTGCGCGGTAGTAATCAGTAAGGCTGCCCGGCCGGACGTCGAAATACCAGACTCCGGCCGGGCAGTTCTGTTTAATGGGATGGACAGCGCCTGCCCGATCCCCCTAAGTGGTCCGGTTGGCGACGGGCAGTCAGCACCGAAGTTAAGAGGAACGTGTGGAAGACAGGAAGCTGCGTATCGCAGCTGTAGGCGATGAACTGCTGGCGGGGCTCGGTGACCCTCGGGCACTCGGCTGGCTGGGCCGCGTGTTGGCCCGCACTCCCCAGGACGGCGTGCTCCTGGAGAGCTACGCCCTCCCCTGTCCGCAGGAAGGAACGGAAGGCCTGGCCGCCCGGTGGATGGATGAAGCCGGCCGGCGGTTCAGCGGGCAAACCGAGAACCGCCTGGTGATTGGCCTGTCCGGCCGCGACATCGAATTCGGGCTTTCCACCGCCCGCAGCCGGCTCAATCTTGCCAACATCCTGGACTCAGCGTCCCAGAACCGGCTCGGAGTCTTTGTGGTGGGACCTCCCCCAACCCTGGACCCTGCACAGAACCGCCGCCTGGACGAGCTGAACACAGCCTTCGCTGACGTCACCACCCGCCGGAAGCATCTTTATGTGGATACTTTTTCCCCCCTCCTCAACCACGAACAGTGGCGCCAGGACCTGGCGGCAAACGGGGGCACTCCGGGGCAGGCCGGATATGGGCTGATGGCCTGGCTGGTCCTGCACCGCGGCTGGTTTCAGTGGCTGGGGATGGCCGTACCCGAATAGGTACGGATCGCGATATATCTTGACCCGGGCTGCCCGGGGCGGTACGTTGGGTGCATCACGCGATATATCGTTTTTGGAGGACCAATGGCTGATCAGACCTGGGATGTCACAAGCGCGCAAACCATCGACGTCGACTCGGTGACGTCCCTCAAGCTGGGCATGGTGCGCGGCCGCTTCGATGTGGTGGCGCACCACGAGCCGGTTACCCGGATCGAGATCTCGGAGGTCCGGGGCGACCCCGTGGCCGTTTCACTCGAGGACGGCCGGCTTGAGGTCCGCCATCAGCTGCACGGTCCCCAGGGCTGGTTCAAGAACCTGATGGGAACGGTCAACCATAACAGCGAGAACTACGCAGTCATCAGCATTGCGGTTCCCGCCACTGTTGAGGTGGAGGCAGGCACCGTGAGCGGTGACGGCCTCGTTTCGGGGATGGCGGGCCGCACCCGCCTGAACACTGTTTCCGGTTCTGTCATGTCCGACGGCACTGACGGCGAACTGCACGTCAACACCGTCAGCGGCGAGGTAAGCGCCCGGGACCACAGTGGCGTCCTCACGGCCAAGACTGTTTCCGGCGAGGTAACGGCCTCAGGAAACTTCAGCCACATCCGGGCCAATACGGTCAGCGGCGGCATGAATTTCGACCTGCTGGGCTATACCCAGGACTTCGGTGCTAACTCAGTCTCCGGTGACCTCACCATCCGGATTCCCGACGACGTCGGCGTGGACATCGTCGCCAAGTCTGCCAGCGGAACGGTGGTCATCGACCACCAGGAGTATCACGTGCCCGGCGGCAAAGTAGAAACCATCGCCGGACCTGACGCCAAACTCATGCTGGTCAGGACCAACTCCGTCTCAGGCACCACGTCCATCATCCACAGCGGAGCGGCCGGAAACGCGGAAGAACGGTCCTGATGCCCGCCGTCTTCGCCCACGGCGCCCTGCGGCTCTACCTGCTGTCGCTGCTGGAATCCGGCCCGAAGCATGGCTATGAACTCATCAAGGCGCTCAAGGACAGGTTCGGCGGCACCTACTCCCCCAGCGCGGGCACCATCTACCCGCGGCTGGGGAAGCTCGAGGAAGAAGGGCTGGTGGCCACGGAATCGGCCGGGCGCCGCACCAACTACCGCATCACGCCTGCAGGGGTCGCGGAACTGAACCTGCGGCGGGAAGAACTGGCCGCAGTGGAAAAGGAAATTTCCGTTTCTGTCCGGCGGCTTGCGGACAACCTGCGGGAGGACATCCGCAGCAACATGCGCGGGCTGCGGGCTGACCTCGCAGCCACCGCCGAAGCGGCGCGGGCCGCGGCCGGTTCCGTCGATCTCACTGCCGCCGGGACCAGGTCCGCACCGGAAGGCAAACGCGCCCTTAAAGAAGCCGAGATGTTGCTCCAGTCGTTCCGGGACGACCTCCGAGCCGAGCTGCGCCAGCAGGCGGGCCGGCAGCCCATAAGCCCGGTGGCCCTGGAAACCCTTCGGACGGTGCTGGAACAGGCCCGCATCGCAGTCCGCAACTCCCTTGCGGAAAAATAGCTTTGCCACACGAGAGCTCCATCGAACCGCAGGTCACGTGGCTGTTGCCGGTTCGCGGGGCGCCACATCATGTGGGAGACTTGAGGGCAGCTCTTTTTGAGTACAACAGTAAGGAGGCCAGCTATGAGCAAGCGTGCACGCAAGCGTCGTGACCGTAAGCGTGGCGGCGCGAACCACGGGAAGCGCCCCAACACCTAGGCAAAGGCCAGGTACTACGGTTCACAGCAAAAGAACCCCGGAAGCCACATGGCTTTCGGGGTTCCTTTGTGTTCAGGTGAGGAAATCGCGGCCCTGGCCCTGTGGCCGGACAGCCGAGCTAGACATCCACTGGCCGGATCGAGTGGATCCGGTCCAGGATGGCGTTTTTAAGGTTATCCGGCGCAGCTTCGGTACAGGAGCGCTTGACCATGTTGCGGATGACGCACTCAAGGTCATACTGCTCCGTGCATTCGGGGCATTCATCAAGGTGCGTTTTGATTTCCGTGATGTCCTCACGGGTCAGGGCGCCGTCCAGATACTCATAGATGCGTTGCATCCGGGTATCGTCGCAGTCGCCCAATCCCTGGCAGTCGCTCATTTCCTGTTCTCCTGTTGTGTGCTTTCCGCCGCGTCCTGCTGGGGGGCGGCCGTTTTGAATCCCCGCTCTGCGGCGTACTCTGCGAGCATGTCCCGCAACATCCTCCGGCCGCGGTGGAGCCGGGACATCACCGTGCCGATGGGCGTGTTCATGATGTCCGAAATTTCCTTGTACGCGAAGCCTTCGACATCCGCGAAGTACACCGCAAGGCGGAACTCTTCGGGAATGTCCTGGAGCGCACGCTTGACGTCCGAATCGGGCAGGTGATCCAGCGCCTCTGCCTCTGCGGACCGCAGCCCGCTGGAGGTGTGTGATTCGGCCCTCGCGAGCTGCCAATCCTCGATGGTGTCCGAGTTGGACTGAAGCGGCTCGCGCTGCCGTTTGCGGTACAGGTTGATGTAGGTGTTTGTCAGGATGCGGTACAGCCAGGCCTTAAGGTTGGTACCCGGCTTGTACTGGTGAAACGCAGAGAAGGCCTTGGTGTAGGCCTCCTGGACGAGGTCCTCGGCGTCGGCGGGATTCCGGGCCATGCGCATCGCGGCTGAGTACAGCTGATCGACGTACTGCATGGCATCACGCTCGAAACGGGCGCGGCGCGCCTCCGCGGACTCCATGGAAACATCGACTGCCACGTCAGTAGTTTCCGCATCAAGCGGCTGTACTTCTGCCGTTGGCTCTGCAGGCCCCGGCCGTGCGTCAGTCTTGGCTTCGCTCTGGGAAGCCTCATACATGGCCGAAACGGCCGGATCCAAGGTGCTCATTGCCTTCAAGTCTACTGTCAGGCTCCGCGCACGCGGTGAGCCGTACCCGCGGGGTTCGGTCTCCAGGGAGACCATTGCCACCGGGCCTGCTGCGTCAATTCCGTCCAACACCCGCCTCAAGGGCCAACTCCACTCTGTTGTCCGGTGCTTTGTCTGTCGGGCCAGGCTTTCGCGGACCCAGTTTCGATAACCCCGGCCCCCGGGCAAATATTCCCCAAAAGTGCAAGACTAGAACCGACTTCGCCGCACCCGACGCGGTTCGTCCAGCCAGGAGGAAATTCATGTCCTTTGTCCGCACTCTCGCACGGCCAATGTTGGCCTCCAGTTTTGTTCTTGCCGGAATGGATAAGCTCAAAAATGCCGATGACACTGCGCAGCAGCTGTCACCGCTTCTGAGCAAGGCCACGGCGGCGCTGCCGTTCCGGACTGATGAGAAAACGCTGGCCCGGGTCATCGGCGGCACCCAGGTGGGCGCGGGTGTCCTCTTTGGGCTCGGGAAGTTTTCGCGGCTTTCGGCCACCGTGCTGACCGTCATTTCCCTCCTCAACACCTTCGTTGAATGGCGCAGTGCGGACATCAGCAGCAAGGAAGGGCGCGGGAACCGCCGCAGCCAGCTGCTGAAGAACCTCTCGCTGAGCGGCGGGGCACTCTTGGCGTCTGTTGACACCAACGGCAAGCCGGGATTGGCCTGGCGCGCTGAGCACCTGGCTGCCGATGCCAGGAAGGGTGCCGCGCACCTTGCCGCGGACGCCAGGAAGACCACCAACAAGAAGCTGAACAAAGCTGATAAGGCTGTACGCCGCGCCGTTGAACAGGCCACGGGGGCATAAGCAGGACATGACCGCAGCAGCCGCCGCCACCCAGGACAACGCAGGAACGTCCCTTCCCCACTGGCCTGCGCCTTTCGCATCTCGGCCTGTCGATGCCACTGTCAGGGTTCCGGGCTCAAAGTCGCTGACCAACCGGTACCTGGTACTTGCAGCGCTGGCCGAGGGCCCGTCACGCCTGCGCGCGCCGCTGCATTCCAGGGATTCGGCGCTGATGATTGATGCGCTCCGGCAGCTGGGCGCCACCATCACGGAGGTCCCGGGTGACGGCGCGTTCGGTCCGGACCTGGAAGTGGTCCCGCTCCCGGCGGGTGCGGCACCGTCCTCCACGAGGATAGATTGCGGCCTTGCCGGCACGGTGATGCGCTTTGTTCCGCCGCTGGCGGCGCTCCGTAACGGGGCCAGCGAGTTCGACGGCGACCCCCACGCCCGTAACCGGCCCATGGGGGCCATTATCGAAGCTCTCAAGGCGCTGGGGGTGGCGGTCACCGCCGAAGGCGGCAGGGCGCCGTCGTCGTTGCCGTTTGTGGTGGAAGGCACCGGAGAGGTGCGCGGCGGCCACCTGGTCATCGACGCCAGCGCGTCCTCGCAGTTCGTTTCGGCGCTGCTTCTGGTGGGCGCAAGGTTCACCGAAGGACTGCACCTTGAGCACGTCGGGAAGCCGGTGCCGAGCCTCGACCACATCAACATGACCGTAGCCGTCCTGCGCGAAGCCGGGGTTGTTGTTGACGATTCGGTTCCCAACCACTGGGTTGTTGCCCCGGGACCCATCCGCGCCTTCGACCAGAGGATCGAGCAGGACCTGTCCAACGCCGGTCCCTTCCTGGCCGCTGCCCTGGCATCCGGCGGAACAGTCCGCATCCCGGACTGGCCGGAACAGACGCAGCAGGTGGGAGACCTTTGGCGGACCATCCTCACTGAAATGGGCGCGGACGTCACGCTTCGGGACGGCGTCCTCACCGTAACGGGCGGACCTGAAATCAAGGGCGCCGATTTTGCGGACACGAGCGAACTCGCCCCCACCGTGGCAGCGCTCTGCGCGCTGGCCACCGGCCCTTCCCGGCTCAGCGGCATAGCGCACCTCCGCGGCCACGAAACCGACAGGCTGGCGGCGCTGGTCACCGAGATCAACCGCCTGGGCGGTGATGCCGAGGAAACCAGTGACGGTCTGGTGATCCGGCCCGCCCAGCTGCACGCCGGCGTCGTGCGCAGTTACGCCGACCACCGCATGGCCACGGCCGGAGCAATCCTTGGCCTGGCAGTGGAGGGCGTGCAGGTGGAGGACATCGCCACTACCGCGAAAACGATGCCGGACTTCCCCCGGCTGTGGGCGGACATGCTGGCCCAGGCAGGGCCGGCCACAGCCCGCGCGGAAGGTACCACCAGTGGCGCGCAGCACTGACTCCTGGGATGAATCCGATGTCCGCATCAGGCCCAGCAAAAAGGGTTCGCGCCCGCGCACCAAAGACCGGCCCAGCCACGACGACGCCGTAACCGGCCGGATCATCACCGTTGACCGCGGGCGCTACACGGCAGTGGTGGGCGAGGACTCAGGAAACGAACGGGTTGTCATAGCCGCGAGGGCCCGGGAGCTGCGCCGCAACCCGGTGGTGGCGGGGGATTTCGTCTCCCTTGTAGGTGACGTCTCGGGCGAACCGGACACCCTGGCCCGGCTGGTGAAGATCCAGGACCGCCGGACCCTGCTGCGGCGCAGCGCCGATGACACGGACCCGGTGGAGCGGGCTGTGGTGGCCAACGCGGACCAGCTGGTGATTGTGGTGGCTGCGGCCAACCCCGAGCCGCGCACCGGCTTCATCGACCGTGCCCTGGTGGCGGCATACGACGCCGGGATCGAGCCGATCCTGTTGGTCACCAAGGCGGACGTCAAGGATCCGGCGGACCTGCTGTCCAACTACACGCACCTGGACTTCCCGGTGATCATCAGCCGCACTGCCGACTCCAGCGCTTCAGGCATTGATGCCCGTTCCGACGACGGACTCTCCGCACGGCTCGACAGCAAAGCCGTGGCTGAGCTCCGCGCGTACCTTGATGAGAAAGTCACGGTCATGCTGGGGCATTCAGGGGTGGGCAAATCCACCATGGTGAATGCCCTGACCGGCGCGGAACGGGCCACCGGCGGGGTCAACGCCGTGACGGGGCGCGGGCGCCACACCTCGTCGTCGGCGCTGGCGTTGAGACTGGCAGACGCACCTGTAGGCAGCTGGATCATCGACACCCCCGGCATCCGTTCATTCGGCCTGGCCCACGTGGATCCGGACCGGATCCTGCGCTCCTTCCCGGACCTCTCCCCCGGCATCGAGGACTGCGAACGCGGTTGCAAGCACACCGCCACCGCGGTGAACTGCGGACTCGACGCCTGGGTGGGCGGCGGCCACGCCGGCGCCACGGGGGCAGCACGGCTCGCTTCGCTGCGGCGCCTGCTGGGCACCGACCCACGCCTGGAGGCGCAGGAGACCAAGGAACTGGGAAGCGTCAACTGACAAGGCCGACCTCCCAGCAGAACCCCGCACAGACGGTAGTTTGGAACCATGATCCAACCCGCTTCAAGCTACAACGATGACCTGCGCCTGGCCCACGTCCTGGCAGACTCCGTGGATGACCAGACCATGAGCCGCTTTAAGGCCCAGGACCTCCACGTGGAGACCAAGCCGGACCTGACGCCGGTCACCGACGCGGACAAGGCCGCAGAAGAAGCCATCCGCGGCCAGTTGTCCCGGTCCCGCCCGCGTGACGCCGTGCTCGGGGAAGAGTTCGGCAGCACCGGCCACGGGTCCCGCCGCTGGATTATCGACCCCATCGACGGCACCAAAAACTTCGTCCGCGGCGTCCCCGTGTGGGCAACCCTGATCGCACTGGTGGATGAAGGCGAGCCCGTCGTCGGAGTGGTGAGCGCACCGGCCCTGGGAAAGCGCTGGTGGGCGGCCAAGGGCATGGGCGCCTACATGGGACGGTCACTGGCGGCCGCCACCCGGCTCCGCGTCTCCAACGTCGCCAACCTGTCCGATGCTTCGCTGTCCTACTCGAGCCTGGGCGGCTGGAAGGAACGCGGCAGCCTGGACAATTTCCTGGGCCTTACCGAGGATGTCTGGCGGACCCGTGCGTACGGCGACTTCTGGTCCTACTGCATGGTGGCTGAAGGCTCGGTGGACATCGCCTGCGAACCCGAACTCAACCTGTACGACATGGCGGCACTTGTGCCGATCGTGGTCGAGGCGGGTGGCCGCTTCACCTCCCTGGAGGGTGAGGACGGGCCCTTTGGCGGCAACGCGCTGGCCACAAATTCCATCCTGCACTCCGAGGTTCTCCGCCGGCTGAACCCTGACCTTGACGATCTCCTCTAAGCGTCTGTATCGAACAATCAGCGGCGGGGGGGCGCCCCCAGAAGGAGCACCCGCTCGTTTCTTTCTCCCTTGCTTGGGTTTTTCGTCCGTGTTTCGCAAAACAACTTCACATCCCCCCCGC
>NZ_JBNHEX010000014.1:0-84573 GCF_059089685.1 Arthrobacter sp. sptzw42 | reverse complement strand
CGAATTCGCCACCCTCGGCGCCGACGGCTTCGGCTTCTCCGACACCCGCGCCGCAGCCCGCCGCTTCTTCAAAAACGACATCCACTCCATCGTGGTGCGTTCCCTGGAGATGCTGGCCCGCCGTGGTGAGGTCGACGCGCAGGCACCGATGAAGGCCATCGACAAGTATCGGCTGCACAACGTCAATGCCGGTTCCACCGGCAACGCCGGAGGCGAGTCCTGACACTCTCCCCGTGAACTTGTTTGCAGATACCGGGATTTGCGGGCACGTGAAGCCTCGGGAGCTGTAGGTAACTCCGGGTCAAGCAACAGACGACGGCGGCCCCTCACCGAAAGGCGGGGGGCCGCCGTCGTCTCTTTATAGGCACGGACAGGCTGTGACGCAGAACCAACGGGATTGTAGCCTTTGCACAAATGGAGCTTGCCGGGCAGTAGCCGTATGCTCAAAGAATGCCAGCACCAGCCGCCCCGTCCGCCAAGCGCAAACCGTCCCCGCCGGGCGTCACCCCGGAGAAATCCGAAACACTCAAAAAGCTGCGGGCAAACGTGGGCCAGCTTTCCACCACCACCCTGCGGGAGCTGGAGAAATCGCTGCCCTGGTACGGCCGGCTCAGCTCCGATGAACGTTCCGCTCTTGGCATGGTTGCCCAGAATGGCATCGCCGCCTTTGTCACCTGGTATGAACGCCCCAGTTCCCCCTCCTGGATCCTCACCGACGTTTTCGGGACAGCCCCGACAGAACTGACCCGGTCCATCAGTCTGCAGAAGGCGCTGCAGCTGATCCGGATCGTGGTGGAGGTGGTGGAGGAACAGGTGCCGGTCATCGCTCCGGAGGCCGACCAGCCTTCCCTGCGCGAGGCCGTACTTCGATATTCCCGCGAAGTGGCGTTTGCCGCGGCCGATGTTTATGCACGTGCCGCCGAATCACGCGGCTCCTGGGACACCCGGCTGGAAGCGCTGATCGTGGATGCCATCCTCCGCGGCGAGAACACCGACGCCCTGCGCTCAAGGATCGCCGCCCTGGGCTGGAAGGCACAGGAACGGTTCACCGTAATGGTGGGCAACTCGCCCTCTGAACCAAGCGCCAGCTATGTCAGCGAGCTCCGCCGGATGGCAGGCCGTTACGCCGAAGATGCCCTCGTGGGAATTCAGGGTGACCGCCTGATCCTGATCCTGGGCGGCGTTTCGGATCGGGAAACCGCATACGTCAAGCTCAGCGACATGTTCGCTCCCGGGCCCGTGGTGTACGGGCCCGAAGCCGGCTCCCTGCTCGAGGCCAGCGGCTCGGCCCAATCCGCCTTCGCCGGCCTGACAGCAGCCCGGGCGTGGCCCTCCGCGCCCCGGCCTGTTGCCGCCGACGACCTGCTTCCCGAGCGGGTGATTTCAGGTGATGACGCCGCCCGCCGCTCGCTGGTGAAAAACATCTACCGCCCGCTCCTGGCCGCCTCCAACGGGTTGGTGGAAACCTTGGGAACGTACCTGGAACTGGGTCATTCCCTGGAGGCAACAGCCCGGGAACTCTTCGTCCATGCCAACACGGTGAGATACCGGCTGAAGCGTGTCTGCGACGTCACCGGCTGGGACCCGCTCCTTCCCCGGGAGGCGTTTGTGCTCCAGGCCGCCCTTGTGGTTGGCCGGCTTTCCGCCCCGCCCAAAGCCGCTGTTGAGCGTCAACCGTCGCGGAACCAGCCCTGAACCGTTGTAGACTTCCTACAACCTGACCCCGTGAGCTTGGTGCGGACAAACACCGCTGAATCACACAGTAATTTGGAAAGCTGGATACGTGCTTGCAATAGTCTGCCCTGGACAGGGCTCGCAAACCCCGGGTTTTCTGGCCCCCTGGCTGGAACTGCCCCCGGTGGCAGGCCACCTGGCCACCCTGAGCGACATCGCAGGCATCGACCTGATTGCCCACGGCACCACCTCGGACGAGGAAACGATCAAGGACACTGCCGTGGCGCAGCCCCTGATTGTTGCCGCCGGGCTGGTGGCCGCAGCGTCCCTCTTCGACGTCGAACTCGGCTCCCTGCCGGTCATCCTCGCAGGCCATTCCGTTGGTGAGATCACCGCTTCGGCCCTTGCGGGCGTCCTGACGGAACAGGAAGCCATGACCTTCGTCCGGGAGCGCGCAAACAGCATGGCCGCCGCCGCGGCAGTCACTCCCACCGGCATGAGTGCCGTGGTGGGCGGGGACCCCGCCGAGGTGCTGACAGCCATCGAAGCCGCCGGCGCGACCCCCGCGAACGTCAACGGCGCCGGCCAGACTGTGGCCGCAGGCACCTTCGACCAGCTCAAGGCCCTCGCTGACAACCCGCCGGCCAAAGCCCGCGTCATCCCGCTCAAGGTGGCCGGCGCGTTCCACACCAGCCACATGTCCCCTGCCGTCAGCGCCCTCACGGAACTGGCGCCGGCGCTGAAGCCGCAGGCACCCAAGGTGCCCCTGCTGTCCAATTACGACGGCGGGGAAGTCACCGACGGTCAGGCCGCAGTTGACAGCTTGATCGCCCAGGTATCGCGTCCCGTCCGCTGGGACCTGTGCATGGAAAGCCTGGTGCGGCGCGGTGTCACCGGCGTCATTGAGCTTGCTCCTGCCGGAACCCTGGCCGGGCTTGCCAAGCGCGGCATGCCTGGTGTCAAGACCGTTGCGGTCAAGACCCCCGATGATCTTTCCGCCGCCCTGGCGCTCTTCGCAGAACTGGAGGGCAACGCATGAGCGTCCCCACACTGAAACAGGCTCCCCTTCAGGAACACACCCGCATCCTCGGCCTCGGTGCATACCGGCCGGATGTCATCGTCACCAACGAAGATGTCTGCCAGTGGATCGATTCCTCCGATGAGTGGATCCGCCAGCGGACCGGCATCGTAACCAGGCACCGTGCCTCCGCTGATGTCAGCGTCATCGACATGGCCGAGGGCGCTGCCCGCGAGGCCATGGAAAAGGCCGGAATTGAAGCCTCGGACCTCGGCGCTGTCATCGTTTCCACGGTCACGCACCCCTACGCCACGCCGTCCGCCGCGGCCAGCCTCGCGGACCGCCTTGGCGCCACCCCGGCGCCCGCCTTCGACATCTCCGCGGCCTGCGCCGGCTACTGCTACGGCATCGCCCAGGGCGATGCTCTGGTCCGCTCCGGCACCGCGAAGTACGTCCTGGTGGTGGGCGCGGAGAAGCTGTCCGACGTCATCGATAACCGGGAACGCACCATCTCCTTCCTGCTCGGGGACGGGGCCGGCGCCGTCGTCATCGGCCCCTCGGAAACTCCCGGTATCTCGCCCTCGGTCTGGGGCTCGGACGGCAGCAAGTGGGAAGCCATCGGCATGACCCGCTCCATGCTCGATGTCCGCGACCTCGGCATGGCCGCCCGGCAGTCCGACTCCACCGGAGACCTTGCACTGCTTGAGGAAGCCCAGGAGCTTTACCCCACGCTGCGGCAGGACGGCCAGACGGTCTTCCGCTGGGCAGTCTGGGAAATGGCCAAGGTGGCCCAGCAGGCCCTGGACGCAGCCGGCGTGGAAGCGGAAGACCTCGTGGCTTTCATTCCGCACCAGGCCAACATGCGCATCATTGATGAAATGGTGAAGAAACTGAAGCTGCCCGAGACCGTTACAGTGGCACGGGACATTGCCGATGCAGGAAACACTTCTGCGGCGTCCATTCCACTGGCCACGCACCGCCTCCTCGTGGAGAAGCCGGAACTGAGCGGCGGGCTGGCCCTCCAGATCGGCTTCGGCGCCGGGCTCGTTTTCGGCGCGCAGGTAGTTGTCCTTCCCTAGCAACGCCCCCACAGGCCGCAACCGCGTCCTGGACCGTTTCCGGCAGCCCCTGCCGGCAATAACAAGAAAAGGAGCCATCACATGGCTAGCAACGAAGAGATCCTGGCCGGCTTGGCTGAAATCGTCAACGAGGAAACCGGACTTGCCCCGGAGGCCGTAGAGCTGGACAAGTCCTTCACCGAGGACCTGGACATTGACTCCATCTCCATGATGACCATCGTGGTCAACGCTGAGGAGAAGTTTGGCGTGCGCATCCCGGACGAAGAGGTCAAGAACCTCAAGACCGTCGGGGACGCCGTCAGCTTCATCGCCGGAGCACAGGCCTAGTCACAGCTTCCGCCGTTTATCGGCCTCGCGGGCTGCCGGTCCGGACAGCCGGACCGGCAGCCCGCAGCACTTTTCCGGCACCCCGCTCCACGCGGGACAGTGCCGACCACCACCATGCGGGACCCTCGGGAAAACCCGGGCAGGAATCCCCACCGACGAAAGAGTGATCCCATGACACGCAAAGTAGTCATCACCGGTCTGGGTGCCACCACACCCATCGGCGGCGATGTACCCACGATGTGGAACAACGCGCTCAAGGGGGTCTCCGGTGCCCGCACCCTGGAGGACGACTGGGTAGCCAAGTACGAACTTCCCGTCCACTTCGCAGCCCGCTGCAGCACGCCCGCCGTCGACGTCCTGAGCAGGGTCGAAGCCAAGCGGATGGACCCCTCCACCCAGTTCGGCGTCATTGCCGCCCGTGAGGCCTGGGCAGACTCCGGCATCACCGAGTTCGACAAAGACCGGCTGGCGGTCGCCTTCGCCACCGGCATCGGCGGGGTCTGGACCCTGCTCGATGCCTGGGACACATTGAAGGAAAAAGGCCCCCGCCGCGTCCTCCCCATGACCGTTCCCATGCTGATGCCCAACGGTGTTGCCGCGGCCGTCAGCCTTGACCTCGGTGCCCGCGCCGGCGCGCACACCCCGGTATCCGCCTGCGCCTCCGGCACCGAAGCCATGCACCTGGGCCTGGACCTGATCCGTTCGGGCAAGGCAGACGTGGTGATGTGCGGCGGCGCCGAAGCAGCCATCCACCCGATGCCCCTGGCGGCGTTTGCTTCCATGCAGGCCCTGTCCCGCCGCAACGACGACCCGCAGGCTGCGTCCCGTCCGTACGACCTGGGCCGTGACGGCTTCGTGATGGGCGAAGGCGCAGGCGCCCTGGTCCTCGAAGCCGAGGAACATGCCCTGGCCCGCGGAGCCCGGATCTACGGCGAGCTCGCCGGCACCTCCGTTACGGCTGACGCCTACCACATCACTGCTCCGGACCCTGAGGGCCTCGGTGCAACCCGTGCCCTCAAGGCAGCCATGTTCGACGGCCGCATTCAGGCGGAGGACGTGGTCCATGTGAACGCCCACGCCACCTCCACCCCCGTCGGTGACAAGCCCGAGTACACCGCCCTTCGGGCCGCCCTGGGCAACCAGCTCGACAACGTAGCCGTATCCGCTACCAAATCACAGATGGGCCACCTTCTTGGTGCCTCCGGTGCCGTTGAGGCCGTGCTCACCGTGCTCGCGGTCTACGACCGGAAGGCGCCCGTCACCATCAACCTTGAAAACCAGGACCCGGAGATTCCGCTCGATGTGGTCACCTCCGCACGTGACTTGCCTGCCGGCAACATCGTGGCCCTGAGCAACTCCTTCGGCTTCGGCGGACACAACGCCGTAGTTGCGGTGCGCAGCGTTTAGTCTCCGGCCCGGGTTCACCCCGGTACACAACAGGAGGCCCCGCCGGCTGGCGGGGCCTCCTGTTTGCTATGGAGACTGCTTCCTGGTTCTACTGCTGCTGCTGTTGCCTGCGTTGGGGATAGACGACGGCGGCCGGCGGCCTGGCCGTCAGCCCACCTGGTGGAGCCAGCGGACAGGGGCGCCCTCGGCAGCATGGCGGAAGGGTTCCAGCTCCTCATCCCAGGCCTCGCCAAGTGCCAGGGACAGCTCGTGGTACACCGCGGCGGGATCGCCTGCGCCCGACTCGTAGGCATAACGGATTCTGTCTTCTGAGACCATGATGTTGCCGTGGACGTCGGTGACGGCATGGAAAATCCCGAGCTCGGGCGTGTGTGACCATCGGCCGCCGTCAACGCCCTGGCTCGGTTCCTCCGTGACCTCATAGCGGAGGTGCGCCCATCCCCGCAGGGATGAGGCCAGCTGGGCCCCTGTACCGGGAGCGCCGGTCCAGGACAGCTCAGCCCGGAACATGCCGGGCGCAGCAGGCTGAGGGGTCCACTCAAGATCCGTCCGCTTATCCACGACGGAGCCGATGGCCCACTCCACGTGGGGGCACAAAGCAGTAGGGGCTGAGTGAACAAACAGCACACCGCGGGTCATTGCAACAGACATTCCATCCTCCATAGCTCTAGGTACGTCTTCCCCAACGACCTCTGCCTGGATGGAACTGCTGTGCCCTGCTCTGCGGGGACTGCTCCCAGCCGGTATTCACTTGTTCAGCAATAACAGTGTCCGGACTTGCTGGTCCGCACGAAGCAAAGGAGCCTCAAGCGGGACTTGAAAGTTGCCGGACGTGACTCTTATTGTGCCGTACGCCGCGTAATTACGCCAGTGCGATTCGCACCGGCAGTATAAGCCCGCAGGGTTTGGATTCAGGCCCTGGGATGAGCCTGCTGGTAGCTTTTCCGCAGCCGGTCCACCGAGACATGGGTGTAAATCTGGGTGGTCGCGAGGCTGCTGTGGCCCAGGATTTCCTGCACGGCCCGGAGGTCAGCGCCCCCGTCCAGTAAGTGGGTGGCGGCCGAGTGGCGAAGGGCGTGCGGGCCCGACGCCGACGTGTCTCCCAGCGCCTCCAGGAGCTTGTTGACCAGCTCCCGGACCTGCCGCTGGTCCACCCGGCCGCCCCTGGAGCCAAGGAAGAGGGCTGGGCCGCTGTTGTCCCTGGCAAGCAGCGGCCGGCCGCGCCGCAGCCAGTCGTCCAGGGCCAGTGCCGCCGGAACCCCGTAAGGAACGGTGCGTTCCTTGTTGCCTTTGCCGATAACACGGAGGGTACGGCGGTCGGGGTCGAGGTCATCGATGTCCAGTCCTGCTAGCTCGCCAACCCGGATGCCTGTGGCATAGAGCAGTTCGACGATGGCCCGGTTCCGGACCGGCATCGGCTCGCCGCCGGCAGCGGCCTCCTCGAGGCTGGTGAGCAGCCGCACCAGTTGCTGTGACTGCAGGACACCGGGCAGGCTCTGTTCCCGTTTGGGGGCCTTGAGGCGCAAAGCGGGGTCCAGGTCGATGAGCTCTTCCCTGAGGGCCCAGGCCGTAAAGGAACGGGCGGTGGCAGCCCGGCGGGCAAGAGTGGAGCGGGCAACACCAATCTGGCTCTGCGCACCGAGCCAGCGACGGAGGGTTCCGAGCTCAAGGTCCTTCAGCCGGGTGGCACCTTCGGAGGCGGCATGGGCGAGGAGGCTGCGCAGGTCCCCCAGGTACGCCCGCAGGGTATGGGCGGACATGGCCCGCTCCCCCGACAGGTATTTGGAGAAGGCATCCAATGCCTGACTCAGCTCCGGCGGCAGTTCCTGGTTCTCCACGTTTCTACTGTCTCAGCTGTTGGTCCGGTTCGGATGACTGACACGGTACGTCCTGCGCGGCGTCGCGTCCCGCCCTTGACCAGCTTTTCAAGCTGTCCCCTTGCCCCGCTTCCAGCCGCCTTTCTCGGACACAGCCAACCCAAGCAGCCCGAGCCGGCCCAGCCCGGCGCGGACGGACTCGTTGCTCAAGCCGGCGACGGAGCATAGTTTTTCTACCGATGTGGTGGAGCGAAGCGGCAATGCATCCAGCAGGATCAGATCCTCCAGGGTCAGCCCGTCCTGGACTTCCGCTGCAACCCGGCGCGGTTCTGGCAGCCCGCCTCCACTGGGCGCTGCAAGTTCAGCGATTTCTGCGGCGTCAGTAACGCAGATGGCACCCCCGTCCCGCAGCAGCCGGTGGCAGCCGGCGGAGTTGGCACTGTGGACAGAACCGGGGACAGCCCCGACGGCGCGGCCGAGCGTTTCGGCATGGTGTGCGGTGTTCAGCGCCCCGGACCGCCATCGGGCCTCCACCACGACGGTCACTGCGGACAGAGCCGCGATGAGTCTGTTCCGTTGAAGGAAGCGGTAGCGGGTGGGGGCCGAGCCCGGCGGAACTTCCGCGATCACCGCCCCCTGGTTGCAGACGGCGCGGAGGAGGTCCTCGTTGCCCGACGGGTAGAAGCGGTCTACGCCCCCGGCCATCACGGCAATGGTTGGCATGGTGCTCGAACCGCCCGCCAGTGCGGCACGGTGGGCATGCGCGTCAATGCCGTAGGCTCCGCCGGACACCACGGTAAGGCCGCGCTGCGCGAGGGAGTAGGCGATGTCCCCCGTCACCGACGCACCGTAGCTGGTGCTGTCGCGGGACCCTACCAGGGCGATGCACTTGTCTGCGGCGGGAAGAGGCTGCTCGTGTCCCCTCCACCACAGGCAGATCGGTTCCTGAATTCCAAGGTCGGCCAGCTGCACCGGCCATAACTCGTCTGAGGGGATGATCAGCCTGCCGCCCAGCCGCGCCACGGTGGCGAGGTCCCGTTCCGGGGCGAGGTCCGGGATCCGCGGCTGCCAGCGTTTTATCGCTGCCGCCATCCCGGCCCAGCTGGTAGTGGAACCACTGTCCGCGAGCAGCGCGGAGACTTCCTGTTCCAACCCCGGCCCGGCTGCCACCTGGCCGGTGGCTATCCGGAGAGCGTCCACTGCCCCGCATACCTGCACGAGGGCCAGGCCTGCTGCGTCCTGGGGCTCCATGAGCCGGGCAAGCGCCGCACGGGAAAGTCTCTCGGTGTCCACTGCCGTTCCATTCATGCGGCCACCGCCGCTGCCTGCCGCAGGCCCAAAGCTTGCCCTATATCGTTTGTGTCCGGCCTTTCCCGATGCCCAAGGTCCGCCAGCGTCCAGGCAAGGCGCAATACACGGTCATAGCCACGGGCGGTGAGGACACCGCGCTCGAGTGAATGGTCGAGAATGCGGGTGGCGGCCGGAGCGAGCCGCAGTTCTCCGCGCAGCACCCGCCCCGGCACCTGCGAGTTTGTTTCCAGTCCGAGGGGCATCAACCGTTCAAGCTGACGTCCGCGCGCATTTCGGACGCGGGCGGCAACGGAAGCGGTATCCTCTTCCACGCCCGCTTGACCAAACTCAGCCAGGGATACCCGCTCTACCTGCAGCTGGATATCCACCCGGTCCAGCAGTGGCCCGGACATCCGGGCCAGGTACCGCCTGCGCATCATGGGGGTGCAGGTGCAGTCCAGCCCTTTGCCGGAGGCCTTGCCGCAGGGGCAGGGGTTGGCTGCCAGGACCAGTTGGAAGCGGGCAGGGTAGGCAGCTGTTCCTGCGGATCGGTGGATCACCAGCTCACCGCTTTCCAGGGGCTGGCGCAGGGCATCGAGCACCCGGCGCTCGTACTCGGGTGCCTCGTCAAAGATATTGACGGGATACCCCGGAGGCTTCATAATCATGCACGGAACTGAATATATGCAGAAGCAGCGATTCGCCATCTACAGCAGAATTAGCCGCGACCGAGTGGGCGCGGGCTTAGGCGTGGAGCGGCAGCAAGAGGATTGCGAAGCCCTCATAAAGCAGCTCGGCGGCACAGTCGTCGTTGCATATTCGGACAACGACATTAGTGCCTATTCAGGCAAGCATCGCCCCGGTTACGAAGCCCTGCTGCAGTCAATCAAGAATGGGGAGATAGACGCCGTCGCCGTCTGGCACCAGGACCGTCTACTCCGCCGCACGATAGATCTCGAAATCTACATTGATGTGTGCCAGCCGCTAAACGTGGCTACTTATACCGTCAAAGCCGGCCGACTTGATCTTGCTACCCCGTCCGGGCGGGCCGTGGCGAAAACCCTCGCTGCCTGGGCTTCCTATGAGGTCGAGACATCAACCGACCGCGTGAAAGCCGCGAAACTCCAGGCAGCCAAAGCTGGCAAGAGCAGCGGTGGCAACCGCGCCTACGGCTGGAACCAGGACGGCATGACGCTCAACGAATTGGAAGCGCCCATCGTCAAGGAGATAGTAGAACGCTTCATAGGTGGTGATTCATGGCGCACCATTGCCCTCAACCTGAACGAACGGTCTATCCCTACCGCCAAGGGAAAGATGTGGTCAGCTATCAATGTCAGCAACGTCGCGAAGTTGAAGCGGCACTACGGCATCCGAGAGCACAACGGTCAGGAGTACAAGGCGGCCTGGACTCCCCTGCTGAGCCGTGAAATCTCGGATGAATTGCAGCTTGCCATCAAGCGGGGTCAGGCCATCTATGGCAAGCGCTCCTACTCTCGGAAGCACTTGCTCACTGGCTTCGTCTTCTGTGGCAAGTGCGGCGGACGCATGAAAATTATCAATGCTCAGCAGCGAGACGGCAGCTACTCCCCTGCCTTTAGTTGCCGGAAGTTCGACCACCGCGGCGTCGAAGTTGGTTGCGGCAATGTGAAGCGCAAGAAGGAACCGGTAGAAGATCTGGTTATTGAGTGCCTGATGTACCGCCTAGATACTCCCGATCTCAGCGCCATGCTGGAGAGCAGTAAGGGCGATACCCAAGAACTCAAGAGTCTGTTGCGTGAGCACGAGACTCAGGGCATACGTCTGCAGGAAATCTTGAACCTCTACTCAACCGGTGAGATGACCTTTGACGAGTACAAGGTAGCGAAGACGACAGCTTCAGCGCGCTTAGAAGAGCTTGGTCGTGAGCTGGAAAGAAGGTCGGGCACAAACAAAACCAGCCTCATCCCGGTTGGACAGAGCGTCCGTGATGCGTGGGATAAGGCTGGCCTTGAGTGGCGTCGTCAGTTGCTCGATGCCGTTGTAGAGAAGGTGCTGATCTACCCGAAACAGAAGGGTGACGGTAAGGCTCGATACAAGCAGTGGATCTTCAACCCTGAAAGAGTCGAAATTAAGTGGAAGGCTTGAAACCGGTTAGGTTGAGGAGGATGTTCTGCTGCTTCAGGATCTCCTCAGTAGAGCTGTACCTGTAGAGCAATTCCCCGTGCTCCTTGCTCAGAGCGGTCAAGGCATCAATGGTCTCGTCAAGCCGGCGGCTGATTGCAGCAATAGAGCCTTCGAGCTCCGCCACTTGCCCACGAAGCTCTGCTACTTCAGTTTCAGCGGCTTCCCGCTCTTCGGATCGAAGTTCTTCCAACTTGGCTACCCGCTCACGGAGCACCTGAATATCAAGGTCCCTTGAGGTGTCTTCTTCCTCCTCCAATTCCTTACGGCGCTCAATCTGCTCTTCGGCCAGCTCGAAGCACTTGGCAAGAATTTCGAGTCCTTCAACCTCGTAGCGCATGAGCGTACGAGCGCTAATTTTCCCGTTCTTCCTGAGGAAGGCTTCTCGCCGCTCGGTAAGGTTGGGCGGCGGACCTTCAGTGCTGATGGAGCCTGAGAGGCCCAGGGCATTACCGGCAGCCCCCACATAAATGTCATCTTCCGGCAGCAACTCGAAGGTCCGCTCCAAAATTTCTCTGAACTCTTTGAGCTCATACTGGTCATCCACCAGAAGCGCCTGGCGGAGAGCAACCTGGCCGCCCTCCTCGTCGTCTTCATACTGCAAGAGCCCGGACCCCTTGCATAACTCCCGCAGCGCTTCGACGCGCCGCCTGTGCTTGTCCTCGATCTGCAGCACCACTTGTCCTCCTAGGTAGGGCTTGCTCGTGTTGCCAGTCTACCTGCCAACAGACCTGACACAAGACCTGCCACGACAGTTGACAGCACTTTGGCAAGTGGCCTACGTTTGAGCCACAGCTTCAAATCAGGAGCTACTCGGCAAGGAAAAGGGAGTTTGAAATGGAGCTTCTAGTGAACGAGATCGCGGCCTTTGATTTCGGGAGTTACTTCACCGTCATGGCCGTCTTGAGTCCGCCGGTCTTCTGGCTGGCGGTCAAGTGGTCCAAGTGGAACCACCGTCGCTACGTCATCAGCCAAATGGAAAAGCAGTTCGAGGACTAGGAGCAAAGCAATGGAAGACATCAATATTCTCAACGGCCTCATCTTGGCTTTGATCACCGCAGCCGTTTGTGCGGCTGGCTTCTTTTCAGGACGTAAAAAGCGACTTGTTGGAGAAGCCAGGGAACCACGGAACAAGGGGGAGAAATGAGCATTCAACAGCTCACGGGGCTCTTCATAGTGGCTGGACTAAGCGGCCTCACTGGGGGGCTACTTATCCTGCTTTACTACTTGGTCTTCCGCGGCGACGAAGTAGTAGAAGACCTGACGATCCGGCGCATGGAGGGCAGATGGAACACCTCACAGTCGGTGCAAGTTGGCCCCGACATCGAACAGATCAACTAGGAGGTACCTGTGCAAATCTTGACGACCACGGTTCAGGCGATTAGCCCCGTCGAGGGCACCGCAGTCTTATTCGCTGCATTGTCCTGCGCATTAGTCCTGGGGCTTCTCATCTACGCTCCGTTCTTCTTTATGCTCCGCGCCTACAAGAAGCGTCATGGAGCTGAGGCATCACGGAAAATGGCGCAACGAGCGCTTCGGCAAGCGTCCTGGTCGGTTCGGATGGTCAGGGACGGATTCAACGAAGAAAGGAGCAAGTACTGATGTTTCACCTTATGGCACCCACGGTCACCGCGGAGGAAGTCAACCAGGGCTTTTCAAACGGCTTGTTCACCATCTTTTCGGGAGCGTGGGACATCATCGCTCCGTACGTGGGAGCCGCATTTGTTCTCTGGCTCATCATGCTCGTTGTCCGGCGCGTCTCTGGCGGCGGAAAACGCAGCTAGTCGAAAAAGCCGCATCATGCCAAAGTAAGGGCAGGCATGATGCGGCTTTTTCTTTCCCCACTCTTATCCCCCTTTGAAAGAGGGCTCTTATGGGACTGATCAAGTGGCAACACGAATACGACCGGGAACGCACCGCGTATCTGGTGCTATTCCCTAACCCACTCCCCCTCGAAAATGTTCACGCTCTACTGCACGCCGTCTCCACTTCCCTGCAGCGCAGCATGTTCGACGGGCTCACCGGACGGCAGACCATCGTGTTTGAAGCGTGGGCAGCCGGCACGGGCCTTACCTACCGCCTACTGATCCCGTGGCAAGTTGCCGACCAGATCACCAGCGAGTTCCGTCACCTGATTCCTGGCACCGTTCTCACCGAAGACGAGAGCCGTCCCCGCCTCGCTTGGGATGATGTCGCAGAGGTGTCGTTGTCGGATAAGACCCGGACCATCAACACGAGCTACCCACAAGTGGTCGCCACGGATCTCCTGACGTCGCTCTCTCAAGCAATGCACGAGAAGGAAACGGCGCTGATTCAGTGGATTATTGCCCCCGCTCCACTTACGACTCCCCCGTCACGGGATGAGCCGGTCACTTCAACTAGGAATGGCCTGCTCTCATTGATCTTGAACCAGACAGCCAGCCGGGAAGAAGTAGAGGATCGGCGCAAGAAGCTCGAACAAGCAACCTTCCAGCTTCAAGGGCGGCTTGCTGCCCGAGCAAAGACACCGGCCAGAGCTCAGCACCTGGTTGACGGCATGTTCAAAGCGCTCAAGACGGCGAATGGCCCCGCCTCTTTCCAAGCGAGCAAGGGAGGCAATATGGACCTCCTAAGGGACCGGATCAACTTTGCCACTACGCCGACTTTTATGCCCGCTGTTCTCAACGTCACCGAGGCGAGCATCATTCTCGGTCTTCCAATCGGTTCGCCTTCTGTGCCAGGGCTTCCACGCACAATGGCCCGACCGCTGTACGCAACAGAGGAAGTGCCACGGTCAGGACGCCATCTAGGTATGAGCAACTTTCCGGGAAGCAAACGCCCGATCGCTCAGACCTACGACAGCCCAACGCACACCTATGTCGGTGGAAAGACCGGGCACGGTAAGAGCGTGCTGCTCGCGAACTCAGCGGCGCAAGATATGGCACGGGGTCATGGTGTCATCATCATCGACGCCAGTGACAGCAATTCCCCCGAAACGTTGTTCAACCGAGCGCTCAACTACATTCCCGCTGAACGACTAAATGACGTGATCATTGTGGACATCGCCGCTAATGCTGATCGCCCTATCGGGGTGAACCTACTGGACCAAGGTGATCCTGACATGGTGGTGTCCCAAATCGGGACGTTGATCGAACAGCTCTACTCCGACAGCAAGGGCGTTTGGACCCAAGCATTGCTCTACCACGGCATGAAGGCCCTGATCGAGCACGGCAATACGTCAATCATCGATCTCCTGCCTCTGCTTCGACCCCGCCCGGAAGAGGTCCCTTGGCAACGCTCTGTCCTCAAGTCGATCAAGAACAAGCAGATCAAGTACTTCATGGACGACTACATGGCTCTAAAAGAGGATGAGCGCATTCGCCGCTCTCAGCCGCTCTACGATCGTCTGTGGCAGCTCAATAACCGTCCTGAGGTGCACAACATCCTGGGACAAAGTAAGTCGGCCTTCAATCTCCGGGATGTCCTGGCAAACAACAAGATCCTCTTCATCAACCTAGCCGGCCTTCCCCAAGACACGGCAAGCCTTATCGGCACGTCTCTTTTTCAGAAGCTGTGGGAACAGGCCCGCCGTATCACGCCGGGCAAGCCGAACTTCGTCTACCTTGATGAGGTTCAGTGCATGACGCGAATTGATGTCGGCCTCGATCAAATAATGGCAATCGGCCGCAAGCAGAACTTCTTCCTGACCACCGCTACGCAGCATCTCCACAAGCGCGAGGACATAAGCGAGCGGACCAGGATGGCCATCGTGAACAACACCGGCACGAAGATCCTCTTCACCAGTAGCGCTGATGAGGCAAAGTACTGGTTGCCAGAGTTTGGCGGCCGTTTGATCACCGATACGGAGATCACCGGACTGAAGAGATTCGACGCCATAGCCAGAATCGACACCAAGACAAGTCCCGGTGATCCTGTCACCTTTACCGCCGCTCCACCATTCAAACCGAATGGCACAGCTGAGCTTGCCAAGAAGATGTCCGCCGAGAAGTATGGCACGCCGCTTGATCAGGTAGAGCAAGACATTGAGTCACGTCGCCGCACGACATCAGATGACAGCAGTGAACGCCCAGCTATGGGACGGCGGAAGATAGACACCACGGTCTGAAACAGAAGAAGCCCGCCTCGATAACAGAGGCGGGCTTCTTTCATGCGCGACTAGTGAGCAGCGCGGTACTTTTCTTGAACATCCTGTGACACACGACCCCGCGGTGCCACGTTCAAGCCCTGCTCCTGTGCCCAAGCACGAATCTTCTGGAGCTCTTCTTTGTTGCTCTTAGGAGCTGATGATCGCTCGCCACGAGGAAGACGTGAAGTTACTTTTGCAGCAGCATTGATGTACTTGCCCAGGAAGTCCTGGAGTTCCTTCGCGTTTTGGTCGCTCAGATCGATCTCGTACTGGTCGTCTCCCCAGCCAAACTTGTACGACTTTGCGTTCTCCGAACCGTCGAGGTCATCCTTGACGATTGTAATAGTCTCTTTAGCCATATATGAACACTAGCACTATAAAAGCCCTCAGACTCCGAGCTGAGGGCTTGATGGGTTCTTTATCGTCTTTGAAGCTAGAACGCCTCACACGTGGTGCTAGCGGGCAATTAGGGGCTACTTGCCAAGCTTGTTGTGCAGGAACGTGACGATCGCGATGGCTACAGGCAGGATTGGGAGAAGCCAAGTGATGTTGTTAGCTATGTACGTCTGGACCTCGGGAAGAGCGAGGATTCCAAGAAAGATTGGTGCGATTACGATGAACGCTTGGTTCAGCGTCCGGACTGCTTTACCAAATGGTGTATCTTTGAATGCTGTCATATTCCTCCTTACTTTATGTCCAGTGCCTCAACGAACGCACGGGCAGTATCTTTGATTGTTTGTAGTTTCTTCTCTGCGTCGGTCGTTGCAGTGGCCGGCGCTGTCTTAGCGGCCTGAGCCTCGGCTAGTTGCCTCTTCAACTCAGTCACCTCCGCCTCTTTCCACCGACGATACGCAAAGAAGTCCTGCCCACGGTCAAAGGTGAACTTCGAAATATCCTTTACGACTGATTCATACGTCTCCCCGACGTAGCCGCTGGCTCTGATATCAGCGTCCGACAAGTCTTCACCCCGCAGTGATTGATACAGATATTTAACGTCTTCAAATGTTGCTTTTGCCATATCTTCTCCTTTCTTGATTACTAGTACGCCCGTCAGGTCTTCCGTCCAGCCCAAATAGCTCAGGCGACCAGCACCGTAATACCTATAGAGATCGTCAAGAGATTCATGACGGGTGGGTTTCCTGTTCGTCGGGTGGCTTGATGACCACACCGCCCCATCTGGTGCCAGAAGGGCGACATGGCCTGCTGGCTCGTTTTTCATGGTGAACCAGACGGGCACCCAGCAGTTCGCGGGAAAATTGTGATCTCGGTGCTTGTACTCGCTGGCTTCCCAGGCAGCGATTGCCGTTGCGTAGTTCTTCAGCTTCCCGTGCGCTTTGAGGTTGAAGGCATCGTCGACGTAAGTAAGGCACCATCCCGGTGCGCAAGGAACGTCTGGGTTTGGGGTGATTACTTGCTTGAAGGCCATTACTTCTTGACCTCCACCACCTCTTGCTGAACAACCTGGTTTTGAACATGCTGCTGCTCTATAGTGATGGGCTTGGCAGTGACGGCCTTGTAAGTCTTATCGGCTTTCGCGTTCAGAGACTTCAAGTTGGCAAGCACTTGTTCTTGGAACTCTCGCTGCTCAGCATCACGCTCCCGACCGGCCCGCGTCTGTTCCTCCGATGCAGTCGCAAGCTTGTCAATTGAGTCTGCCAATTTGAGGTTGGCCTTGTTGCCTTCTTTCAGCGTCGTATCGTTCTGATTGAAGAGCTTCTTAAGTAGCCAGACAAGCACACCGACAACCGTGGCCATGATCCCCAAAGCAGCCAAGGCGACAGCTTCCCCGCTCATGGCTAGACGAGCTCCACGGAGAGATTTGCTGGGCCACGCTCCGATGATCCTTGCGGACTTGCTTGTAATGTCGCAGTCCCTCCACCAAGCGCAAAGAAGCCCACGTTGATTGTGTGTAGTCCGGCCGACAGAGGAACTACTCGCGTAAGTGTCAGTGCATTAGCGAAGTTCGATCCAGTTGGAGATTGTAGAGTGGCACCAACCAGGTTCGTTGCAGCGGATACTGCTCCGTCGCAGATCTGAGCATTGGCATAGGCATTGGTAGTCCCGTTGACTAAGTTGCCGCACATCATAGTGACCCTCACTTTCCGGTTGGCTGGGATAACGGCGGTCGCACTTAGACCCGGCACTTGAGTGACACTGGAGTTTGAAGTTGATTGGTTCGCGGTGATTTCCGCGTATCCGATGAGTCGCTGATCCGCTGTTGGGTAAATCAGCTGACCATTCGTATCACTGACCATGAGCGTGCGACCTGACACCACTGGCGCTACTGCACCTACTTGTCCTTGGTTGATGCTCGTAACTGCACTCGCGCCGCTCACGACGATGGCCACCCACACGGAATTAGCTGGCAAGGCAGGGCTGGCAGCGTTGTTGCTGACATCTGTCGCCGCCTGAATCGTCGAGTTGCCCAGCGTGACGTAGTAGTAGCGGTCTTTGCTCGCCGCCATCGTGAAGTTCAAAGAATTGAAGGTTTGGGGAATGAGGACGCCGCCAAAGCTAATCCAGGCCGTGCCAGCAGTGATGGAACCGTTCAAGGTGCTGGCAGTGAAGCTGGCAATTCCGCCGCTCTCAATGAAGCTCGTCTGACCGAGAGCTCGTTGGTTCTTCGGTGCTGCAAACACACGCGTCTCGGTGCAGTTGGTTTGGGACAAAGCCGAGACGCCGGCATTGACGCGCCAGTTTGCCAGGACTGTATATGGATAGCTGGCTGAACCGATCGCAGATTGGATGGCTGATGTAGTCGGTGCACTTGGGTTCGAGCCAGGGGTGCCCGTGACGCGCACGATCTTGGCAACGCCTAAGCCATCAAGATTTGCTGCAGTCGGCGTGCCACTTGGAAGAGAAACGCTGGTGTCCACGTAGAGCACGATGGAGTCGATACGTGGGTTGCTGGCATCAGCTGTGGCGAGCGTCGTCGTGAAGTCTGCGGTCAAAGAGACAAGGTAGGCGCTGGCTGTGCCACCCGAACCGAAACGAAGGACCGCGTTGCCTGGCTTCGTTGTGACTTGGAGGCCAGTCCCAATAACAGTCTCAAAACCGTTGATAATGTCGCCACTGAGAAAGTTGCTTTCATGTCGCCCATATCCTTCAGGCGAGACCAGTGACTTTGAGTAGTTATAAGTTTTGAGGTTATCGAACATTCATTTGTATTCCTACTTTTTAACTTACTAAACTTGCCGAGATAGCGCCAGAGCCAATTCCCATTAGTGCATAGCGAATATTCAGCGCCGCGCCATTACTCCCGTTGAAGTATTGGATGCGCCACTTCTGTATATTGTCGCTTCCGACTCGAAGACGATGCATCGGCTCGATCCCATAGAACGGTCCGCCATTAATACTTTGGTAAGCGTAGAAAACAAGTCCGCCGCCGAAAGCGAGCTGACTCGGCGTATAGCTCAGGAGCACATCTCGTGGATCGTTGGCTGGAACAGTGATGTCATACGGGCCTGGGTTAGCGAAGTAGAGGATCTGCACCGCGCTGCTCCCGACACTCTGAGGTGCCTTGAATTCCCGCTGCTCGCTCTCGATCTGGCGAATCAGTCGAACGCCCTCACCTTCAGGTAGCTGGTCGAGAACACTCACCTAGAGAATCCTCGTGACGCTGATCGACACCGGAGAGGTGGTCAGTGCCTGAACCTTGAAGCGCCGGTAATGGTTATACGGGCCGCGGATATTGATCTGGAACTTCATCTTGTATGGCTCTGCATTTGCGATACCTGCGCCTCCCAGAACCCAGTTGTAGCCATCAGTTGGCCCAGTTGTATGTGGCTGAGGTGCCCAGGACAGTCCGTCGCTGCTGCCCTCTACCTCCACAACTATGGAGGCCAGGAAAGCAGGAGCCGTGGTTGATGTCAGGTTGATCAAAAAGTTGGCCAACCCAGTAGACGCATCCTGAACCGATTGGGTGTCGAGCCGGCCAGACCAGGCATAAGCTCCGGCGTTGTCGGTTCGGAAATAGCGCAAGCTATCGCCGCCCATCCGCTGCATTGCTTTTCGTTCTTTCGCGTTCTGTGCAGCTTCCCGCAGCGTTGCCGCCGCTTGCTTCTCCGGAAGGTCATCGACTCTAGTCACGCCCATTAGAGAGTCCTCGTGATTGAGACCGTCCCACCACAAGACGCACGGATCGTGGGCTTCATGTAGTAGGTAATCGTGCCCTTGTAGAAGAAGTGGATTGTCCACGTGTGCTCGTCAGTACCGAACGTGGATGACTCATTGCCCTTGTAGATGACGTTGGTTCCGTCGCTCCAGCCGAAGACGCCCGCAAAGATGATCCCTGCATAAGTCCCGTTGAGATAGGTGAACTTGTTGCTATCACCTGTGCCGTTGGCTCGGATATCGACATAGAGCTGCGCAACGCTAATTAGCTGCGACTGATCCGTAGTGAACGTCACGACGAACGTCATCTGCGTGGTGTCTGCTGCAGTAACAGTTTCGGTCCTGTCCCACGCGTTAGCCGTGTCAATGGTGTAGCCAATAAGACCACCCTCATTGCTGAGCCGTTGGGCGGACTTGAGCTCAGCATTCACCTGTTCGATGTCCCGCAGCGCCCTCTCCAAGCCCCGCTCTGGGAGATTCTTTATGAGGTCGCTCATCAGCCGACGTACTCCCCGATCTTTTCGAAGTAGAGCGTCATTTCCTTGATGAAGTGGTTCTCGTCGGGTTTCACTTCTTTGCGCTCGACGCGGTAGAGCCCTGTCATATCCTCGATAAGCCTTCGGCCAGCAAAGCGGCACGGCAAGATGTCCCCTACCTCAATACGAGTAGCGGGAAGATCAGCGCCGCTGAGTGTGATCTGCGGCATGCGCAGCAGCCTCTTCACTCTGTCTAGCCGCGCCTGGGCGTTCTCATCGAGGGTGGCTTGAACCTTGATCTCATTGAACTGAACGGGTGTCTGGCGAAGACCGAACTCTACTTGTGAGGCGGTGTCGTTCTTGACCGAGATCAGTTGGTCGGCGCCAAACCCGCTGCCGATGCCAATGACTTGATTGAACAAATTATTGGCACCTCGGCTGAGCGTCGCTCGATCGAAGGTAGAGCGCTTCTTCGTGCGGTTAAAGTCGATCAAGAAGTCAGAACGAGGCGAGCCGATCTGCGCGTAGGTCATCAGGGTCTTGTCGGCCAGAAACTTGAAATCGAAGTTGCCGTCTTCCAGGTTGGTGAGGCGCTGCATGTTGAGCTTGGTGGAGCTTGTATATAGCTCGAATGTGCGGTCTCTCGTCACGCCTGTGACGTAGTAGCCACTCGACGGGATGATGACGCCATAATTGCCGTTAGTAACCGCCTGGGCCTTTCTCACGAGGTCGTAGAAGATTTCGACGCTCTCCGTGTTGGTGTAGGCGACTGTAGGGTCGGGATAGCGGGAGTTGAAGAAGTTCAAGTAACCCTGGGCGGTCACGGAGATAGTTGCTGAGCCGTCGTTATTCAGCTCGATCGGTGCGTAGTAGAGCTGCGTGCCGAACAGATACTCGTCGTTCTCCTTGAGCTTGATCTCCGTTTGCCCCTCTCGGAAGTTTGAGAGCACGTCCGTTTTGACGTTGTTCTCCATGTACTTCTCAAAAGCGTCGAGGTCCATGCTGAACTGAAGCACCTCAGCTTCATTGCGTTCTTCCGTCCAGTAAAGGTTCCGAACCAGATGCGTGATCTCACAGATACGGACACCGGCAGCCGACCAGAGTTCGACGGCGTATTTAGTCTTGTACGCCATCCTTAGATTCCCCTATAGCCAGGTCGCCAGGTCATCACCCCCGAAGTGACGTCCGAGCCGCTGCCTGATGTGAAGTCAATCGTGTTGTCACCTGGTTCCAGCCCCCACCACTGGGCATCAAGCGGGACGTAGCCAAAGGCATTGCCGCCGTTCAACGTGACGGTGTGGTTAGCCATGTCGATAACCGTGACGGCGCTGCTGTCCACCGCGTAGCCTTCAAGGCTGAAGCTCTCCCCTGTTTCCTGATTGGTGATGACGGGATCAGTCAGCTTTCCGGGGATGGTGATGACCGGGTAGGCCACGTTCGGGCTTGAGTTGTTGACGACGCTAATTGACTGAGCATCGGAGAAGTAGAAGCTGTCGAACTGAGGCATCGTGCTGGTGAACTGGAAGCCGCCAGGGATGGCCTTCTGGATGTTGGCCGTCAGTGCAGAGCCGGCGCTCGTGTCATAGATGATCGGGTCAGGTGCTTCCAAGTTGATCTTGAAGAGGTGCTTGAAGCGGGAGCCCTCAATGGGCAACTTGAAGTCGACGTAGTGGGCAGACAGCTCATAAGTACGCCCATCGTCATCTTGTATGCGAACGGTGATCGTCTCCGGATAGAGCGGCAGTGCTTCTTGGATGTCGCGTCGCTTTTGCTTCGCTTCAATCACGCTGGAACTGTAAATGTGGCCGTTCAAGGTGATGAACCGGGCATCATCGAATTGAGCGCCAATGTAGCTGCCGGATTGTCCCGCCCTGTTACCCCGGCTAGTACGTACGCCCGGCAGCTCTAGCCCAGTGATCGGCTCATCGAGATAGACCCTGTTAGTCGAGTCATTCAAGAGGAAGTCATTCAGCCAGATCCTCATGAGGCCAACCTCAAGGCAAAGCCGATGTCGCTGAGCATAGATTTGTAGTCACTGCCGTTATTGATGTTGATCGGGCCATTCATGTTAATCACCGGACCACCGCCACCAGCCGGAGCCCCCTGTCGCGCCCGGTAAGCAGGCGTCATCTGGGCACCCTGCGGTACGTACATCGGTTCTGGACCGTGCTCACCTACGATGCGCCAGTCTCCAGGAGCGGCATTAGTACCCGTGGCAAAGCCACCAAATCCCGTGCCTTTGAACTGCTCTTTTGCGCCACTTAGGCGGGCGAAAAGGTTGTCGAATGAACGGTTGAGCGGACCAAAGAAGCCGTCGTACGTGTGGCGCATGTCGTTGGCAGTGCGCTCGGCCACGCGGCCAGTGTTGCGGATGTATTCCTGGTACTTCTCCTGTGAGATTCTTCCTTCGTCAACGCCCTTCTTGATTGCGGCGTCAGTGGCGGCTCCCTCGCGGCGGTTCTTATCAATCTGCGAGCCCAGGCTCTGCAAAGTTCGGATCGTCTCGTTGGTCTTGTCGATAATCAGTTGAAGGCCGAGCATGACTGCCGTGACTCCCAAAGCCGGCAGAACGATAGGCGAGGTAAGTGCACCTTTGAGGCTGTCGAACTTGCCCTGCAAGAGGCCAACACCACCAGGACCAGCTGCTGCCGCCATACCTTCTTGGAAAGCTGACACGGTATCTCGGATTACCATGGCCGCTTTGAAGGCAATGAACGCGTCCACCGCTGCCCAGATAATCCACTTGTTATCGAGGAGGAAGTTGAGCACGTCGCTGGAAATAGACAAGAAGTTTTTGAAGGCGTCGACGGCGAAACCAATGACGCCGACTAAGGTCTCACCTAAGACCGGCATGAGGGGCTCCAGAACTTCATGCCAAAGACGACCCAGGACTGGCATGACGTTTTCCGTAAGAACGCGCCCCAGCTCACCGAACTTAGGGCCGAGGTAGTCACCGACCTGCTTGCCCACGGCCATGACTTTGGGCGTCATCTCGTCAGCCCACGCGATAGCCCCTGAGAAGACACCTGCTAGCTTGTCTCCGAGGCCGGTGTAATCAAACTTGCCGAGGGTATCGAGTTCATTCGAGACGCGATCAAATAGAGGCTTACCGGCCTGTCCGGCCATCATCTTGAGCTTGTCGACTATCTGGTCCCAGCGAGCCGAAACTGTCTTCCCTTGATCAGCGACCAGGTTGTACTCGATGCCCATTTCCTGAAGTGCGCGAGTAATGATCTCCATCGCCGGCACGCCTTGCTCTTTGAGTTCATTGATGCGCTTACGCGGCAGGTTGAACCGGTCAACTATGGAGACCCAATCCCCGGAGAGCGCTTCGCGGAGTGAGAAGGTCGCACCAGTGAGGCCTTCAGTCGGATTGATCGCAGCTAGGATCTCCGCCTGACGGATGAGGTCTTCGAGGGCAACACCGGATGATTTAGCGACCGGAGTTAGGTTGGCGGCTGCATCTGCCATATCGGTGAAGCTGAATTGTGTGGCGGCAGCTTCTTGTTTGACCCAGTCCAGCGTCTTGGCGACCTTCTCGCCATCCTTCATGAACGCCATGAGCTTTGTACGGGCCTGCTCGACCTGGCTGTTGAAGTCGAAGCCTATGGCGACTCCCGCGCCAGCAGCTGCCAGGCCAGTAGCCCCAAGGGCCAAACTGGTGCTCTTGACTGCTCCGCCAAGGGAAGCCAGCGCACCGTCAAACCGCTTTGTTTTGGCGCTCGTTGTATCAAGTTCATCGCCAACTGCTCGAATAGGCCCTTTAGCCTTATCTTCTGCAGTAATAACGATATTTATCTTGTTGGCCACGCGGTAATGCTCAGTGACAGTTATTAGGCGCTGTCTATATCCTCAATTTAACACCAAAGACGACTAGCTTCTATAGCTAGTCGCCCATATCATGAAATGTACTTTTGCTTGCTTCGTCATTCTGTCTGGCGGCTTGCTGACTCCAAATAACTTGTGCTTGATATAGCGCTTCCCATGGCTCGCGCTCGAACTCTTCGACGGTAAGACCGAACCTCAGGCGATATTCATAGGAGAATATTTCATCCTGTATGTCTTTAGGAAGACTCTGGAAGCTCATCCCGAAGCGGTAATACGCTTCATAAGCCTCGACGTACTGCTCTACATCAGCTGCGCTTTTAAACGGTCGGCTCCAGTCGCGACGGCGGCGACTTCTTGCTGCCAGGCATAGTTCAAGGCTTCGACGACGACCGGGACATCCTCTAGGGTCAGGGTGACGGCGTGAGTGGTGCCGTCGTCTTCTGTCGTCATTACTTGTCCACCAACGATCACCTCAAGGCAGAAGCTCTTGACCACCTTAGTTGCGACATCATCGCTCGGTTTGTCCCCCAGCTTGGCGAGAACCTCTTGGCGGCGAGCTTCATTAACACCGCGGACCAATAAATAACATTCGTCCCAGCCTTCAGCAAAGCCCTTCAGTGACATCCTTCTATTAGCGACAATGTTTAGCCCCATATAATCCTTTCGATAAAACAAATACGCCCCTATTTAAGCATGGGGCGTATATATCATCAATGAAGATTAGGCAGCGTATGAAGCGACGCCGTTTTCAACGGTCACCGTGATGTCCTTGCCGCCGTTGGTGTCATCGGCTTCAAAGTAGAAGCTGATCTCTTGAGTGACCGTATCGTCGCGACCGTCCGAGTCGGTCAGTTCACGGAAGCGAACCTTGGTGCCGAGCCAGGTGATCTTTGACGTGCCGTTGGTGGCAACGATCTTCATGGCATGAACGGCATTAGTGAAGTAGTCCTCTTCAAAGTCCGTCTTGCGGTACTTGATGAGCATCGTGCCCTTGACTTCAGCAGGGGCGCTGTCGAACTCAGGATCGTTGTTCGTCTCACCCAGGGAGTGATCGACGGTTGCCGTTTCTTCCATCTGCAGGGTGATGCGCTTGGTTTTCACCTTTGAACCCGCCGTTAGGCCGGCTACGTCATCAGCTAGGAAGACTTCAACCTGTCGACTGGTGAACTCCTTCTCATCAACCGTAAAGGCGGGGGTTACGGCGGCTACATCGCTGTGCTTCCAGCCTTTCAGCGACGTGCTGGCTTCGAGCCAGGCACCACTGTCACCAACCTCAACCGTGGTCTCTAAGTTGTCCATGTACATCGAGTTGAAGAGCCGTGTATTCACCGGGCGAACGTCCCAGATTGATAGGGTCCGGCGTGCAATTGTCTTATCTCGTTCGAACAGGTGGGTGTAGACCCCGCTGACAGGACCGGTCGTTGTAACCTTCGGGAGCATGCCGGTCAGGAGCCAGCCATAACCGTCCTCGGTTACCTTGCCGCCAAGCGAGCCTTCGCTGTGCCAAAGATCAATCGCACTGTCGTTAACCTTTACGTCTGAGCCCATGGCACTTTCATTCTCAAGGATGCCAGGGATCGACTTGATTCCCTTGTCTAGCCACCTGAGGGTGTACTGCTTCGTTGCAGTCGTTCCTGGTGCACTCTCTGGCCCCAGAACAATGTACTCACGACGTTTCTTGTATGGATTAAATGCTGTCATCACCTACCTCTCTCTTCTGAGCTTCTACTGCCTCCTTAGCGATTGCCTGTGCTTCCTCAAGGTCTTTCGCCTCGACAGTGACACCCTCTACTGGGAGATAGAAAAGCTGCTTATCCGTTGTTTCTTGCTCTGTGGATTTGTTAGCTCTTGCCATAGTTTCAATATATGCGAAGCGGTCAGCATTTAAAATAGCGTTATTCGTAGGTTTCCACCGGATATTCGACAGTGAAGGACACATGACCTTCAGCAGTGAGACTGGCGTATTCGACATCCTTGGCATATCCCGCTCCTCTCGGGTTCAGTCCATACTCCACGTTCATAGTGGGCGCGACCGCAGTAAAGCCATCGAGGAGCTCTTTTCGAATAGCCCCCTTCACCGAACGAAGATCGTATTTACCTGTCTCGGGATCGCGTTTAGCAATGATGTCTCTGATCTTGCGCTCCGTAAGGTTGAGAGGATCAACCTTGTCCCCCGTGAAGTCATCTCGCTTATTCAGGACCACTTTGATAGTGATCGCATCTAGCACCTTGTCTTCGCCTTGCTGGTCCTCGCTGGTCTCATCGCCTGTTTGAGTCACGATGATCGCGGGTAAGTTAAACAGCGGAATCGCTTCAGGATCGCCGTCGTAGTACGTGGCAAAAGTAGTGCCAAAGGTCTTTTCCATGAGACGAAGGACCCGCTGAACAGTGTCCTCGCTATACATCAGCTTGCCTCCGCTTGGTCGCTAGGTCTTCCGCGATGTACTCCACAACGCGTCGCTCTCGCTGCTGGTCGACCTTCATCATGGTGCGCTGAGGCACCCCGCGGCCTTCCTGGTGATACTCGAAGTACTCAGCCTCATTCCAGAGGCTGGCTGTGAGCTTGGTGGACTTGTGCTTGAAGCTGGAGTTCATAAGGCCCGTCTGCATAAGTGGAGGTCGTCCTGGCCACCGTCGCGCCTTCCAGGTCGCATAGTTGTCGTTGAGCGCTGGCCACCGCTCCCCGATCACGCCACCACGAGATGCGAAGACTTCACCGGAGAAGAACTTACTGAGATAAGCGCCCGTCTTATCCATCGAGTTACTGAGGTCCAGGATGCTGGTGCCGTACTTGCGCAGCTTGATAGCAAGCTCAGGACCGCCCTCGATAATGACGGAATACTCGGCCATCTAGAATCGGTCCCCCATGCTGAAGTAGCGCGGCGCTGATTCATCGGGCCAACCAGTGACAGGCTGGCTTGTAGCTAAGTCAAACCCCTGGTCATCGGTCACTGCCAGACTCCCAAGCTGATACTCCTGAAGTGCAGCCCGTGCTTGCTTTACCTTGTTGCTGGCAGCGTTCGAGCGATAGGCGTCTTCTTCAAGAAGCGCAGCGGCCAGTTGAACTGTGAGGGTATGGACGATCTCTGGGACAGGGTCAAAGGGAACGGTGTAAGAGCCCGCCAGTGCCGTGTTGATCTCAGCTTCCGCCGTTCGGCGCCATAGTTCGATGCGACTATCCGACAGGTTGTAGGCGTTCTGGAAGCCGGCTGCTTCGCGGATCTCACGGACCGAGGCGTAGTGCGGCGCGTTCTCACCTCTAACTGCGGGGAGTTCCAGTAGACCAGTCTCAGCCATCGTCATCTCGTTGAAGTATGTGAACCTGTACCAGTAGCCACCAGAGCCGGCAGAGTCACGGTAGTAGGTGGACATCTGGTCGGGATCGATCTCACGTGTTGCCAAGACATTAAACGCATCGTCGGCAGGCACAACGTCAGTGACGTTCACGGCTCGGTAGATGTGGATCTTGTCTCCGAGGACTGCCGTGACCGGCTCATAGGCTTTGTGTGCGAGCTTTAGCGGCTCAGACAGTGTCACTGTCGTCTCGCCATCGACGAACGCCACAGCGGCCTTCTCGATGCCCTCACGCGACAAATGCCCGACGTAGATGATCTGACCAACTAGGATTCCTTGGGTGCTGCGGAGTAGAAGCGTTGTCGCTCCCTCTAAGGCATCTGCAGCAAGCTCACCGCGCTCAACGATGTTTGATTCATGGAACGAGTCGATGCGGAGGGTTGTTGCCATATATCTTCAATAAAACATTTATGACGGGAATTTAAAAGAGCATCATGGAGTTTTGGAACTGGCTTTCGGGGGTACTAGCAGGGCTGGGCCAAATACTGGCAGCAGAAAAAGCTCCATGGTGGGGCATCCCGCTCATCACAGGTGCTGCAACTCTATTTGGTGCTCTCGTGGCATTCGGTTCAACTTGGGCAAGCGACCGCAGAAAAGCAAAGCGCGAAAAGAAGGACAAACAGATCGAGGACACTCGCGAGGCTGCGAACGAACTGATCACTCTCGGTCGTGAGATCGAGACACTCGTAATGATGCAGGAGACAAAGGCTCGGGCGCTCGATGCCAGGGAGTACGTGAAGGCGACGATGGATAACGCCATGCGCCTCAAAGACGTTTGGGCGACCTTCGAGCTTCAAGCAGTGAAGTCGACGCTGAAACCAGGAGAAGACTTCTTCAAAGTTTTGCTAGTCCTCGTGATTCCCACGGGTGACTCAAAAGTTCGCCTTGCTCGACTTAATGCTTATTCCGTTGCGCGTCTGGACTTCGTAAATAGTCTTCGCACAATGGCCGGATTGGCTAAGATTGACCGCACTCCTGGGAAGATGCAGACCAGGGACGAATTTGAGGCCAAACACGGCGGGGATTGGGAGAAGCAAGCGGACGAGATCCTACGTCGGCATCCTCCTAAGAAGGAAGCCGACGAACCAGAAGAACCGCAGGCAGAGGCCCCAGAGGATGGTAAAGCGTCCAAATAACCGATAGATCGCCTCGCATCATGCTTGCCAAGCGGCAAAGCAAAGGAGAAGAGCTGCAGCAGCACCCAGTATGAGAGAAGCCCAATAGCAAACGAAAGACGCTTGCGGATACTTGAACCACGGATCATCTGGCACGGGATCTGCCACCGTTAAGCCATCATTCAACTGCCTCTTTGATAGCTCCGCCGCAGCAAACACGTAACCAAAGAACGCTCTGCCTAGGAATACCCCGGCGGCCAGAATGAGAGTAATGAACAGCGCTCTCATCCAATGGGGAGCCGCCTCGAAAGAATCCTTGGCCAAGTCGCCGAACAAGACGAGGGCACCGATGCCCGCACCGAGGTAGGCACAGAACTGCTTCCACCGGTCATAGTCCGCGAGCCGCAGCCCAATTGTCTCCGGCTTCCCTTGCCCGGCCTGCCTCGAGTTACTCATCACCGATATATCAAGCCGTCGAACACCTCACGCAGTACGTCCTTAATGCGCATCAACAGCTCTTGGCCAGGGCTGCGATCTCCGCTAATTTCTCGAGCCATAGCTGCGAATGCAACCGTTTCAGCAAGGTAATCCACGTATTCCAGGGGTTCGCTACCTCTCAAACTCCCTAAGGCTTCTTCTATCGCTGCGTCGACTACCTCTGACTTCAAGAGCTGACCCTCATCGTGGTCGATCCCGTAGCGCTGCAGCCTTTGAATCGCCAGAATCTTCCCAGCCATTCTTGGATCATATTCGGTGGTTTGCTCGGTCATGGCGACTCCTTTGGCGACAAGTGCGGCTGCTAGGAAAGCATGTATGCAAATCGTGGCACAGCAAAAGAGCACCGACAATGGTGCTCTTTTTGCTTAGTGCCAGGCAACTACTTGGCTGCTGGCTTCTTTTGATCTGCCGTGATTTTTGCTGCGTCCTCTTGGGCCTTAGCCACGATCTGCTTCGCCTCTGCTTCCGCGGCGTCCGTGACTTCCTTGGCTTTCGCATCAGCAGTCTTGACTACCTCGTCCGCCTTTGCCTGGGCTTCTTCGGTCACACCCTTCGCAGTCGCTTCTGCTTCTGCCAGAATGTCCGCAGCCTTTGTTTCCGCTGCTTTCACAATCTCCGCGGCTTTGCCATCAGCCTCAGCTGTGGCGGCCTTGGCGGCTGCCTGTGCTTCCGCTTCAACCTTTGGGTCTTCCACTAAGCCGATGCGAATCAGACGCTTGATGGTTGCTTTCGATGCTTCAACGGTGTCGCCGGCCTTGTAGATCACGCCGTCTAGCTTGATCTCACTCAGCGCTTTACCTTTTGCTGTATCTGCCATGGTTTATACCTCCAGCACAGTTACGTTGAACGTGTTGTTAGCCGTTGCAGCCGCTGCGAGGGTGACGGTGAGGGTCGTACCGCTCAGGGCTACGTTGTAGACGAACTGATCCTGGTTGCCTGCTGGCAGAATTCCGAGGATCTTGGCGCCGGCCTTCACTGTCGCTGTGCCGCTAGTAGCGGCTGCGTTTACGGTGACGGCTACGGTCTTCAGGTTGGTGGGAGCGATTGCCCCCACCGTGTACTTGATCTTGCTTACGCCACTAGCCATACGACTAAGCTCCCGTCGCGAAGGCGTCCTTCAAGAGGTACCAAGCGTCCGACATCAGCATCTCGTAGTTGTAGTAGTCAGTGACCACGATTTCCGTGTGAGATGGGTTGTTGAAGTGTTCCTTCGTAGTCTCGCGAGCGTTCTTCAGCTGGAACTTGTAGCCGCCGTTTAGCTGCTTGCGGCCTGGCTTGTCGGTAACGTAGCCGAACAGCACATCGTTGCCCCAGATGTTTTGGATATCTTCGTCGAGGCCTTCTTCGGCGAAGTTGGCGCTAGCCTGACCGATGTAGATGTTCTTGATGCCGAACGGACCAAACAGTTGCTTGAGCTGTTCAAGGCTGACAGCACCGCCCTGAGCCCACTTGAGGCGGTCAAGGATGTCTGGGTGGCTGATCAGTGAGAGGTAACCCTCGCGGCTGAGAGCCATCGTGTTGAACTTGATGAACTTGCTTGATGTGACCGCGGTTTTGATGTCCTCGAATGGATTCGAGTTCGCGTAGTCAGACCAGCGGCTTGTACCTGTAAGGGTGCGGTTATTGGTGATGATCGTTGGATCGGTCAGCTTGTCCGCGAGGGCTTTCTCATCGATGAGGGCCATGACAGACAAGATGTTCTCGGTTTCGTCAGATTCAGGAACGAATGGATCGTCGGTGAGCTGGTAATCCTCTTTGGTGACGTAGCCAGAGAGCGCGTGCTCTTCAAGCGGCTGAGCGTTCTTGTAGGTGCGAGTCTGTGAAATGCTCTTCGCTTTAGAGAGACCGGTGCGCACAGAGTTAGCTGGAAGGCTTAGGTTTTCCTTGCCGAACTCTGGGATGAGGAACGTTGGTTTGGTGACTGGCACCACTGGGAACAGCTTCTCAGCGATGAAGTCTTCCTGATCGTTGAACCACGCGTTAGCGACGTTCGTCAGCGCTTGATCCACGTAGGTTGGTTGATTGGCCATATTCAGTTATGCCTTCCTTAGTACTTTTCGTTTAGTTTGATGTATTCACCGATCGCACCAGCTGAGCCAGCACGGATCAGGCGGCCGATAACTCGGTTGCCAGCAGTAGTGGTAGCCACTGCCTGTCCGCTGCCGTTGGTGGTCAGATAAGCGTCTTTAGCGGTGTTGGCTGCGAGCTTCACCTTGAAGGTGCCTGCGCCGTTGAGTAGGACGACATCAGCTGTGCGGCCAGCGACTGGAGCGTTGTCCAGGACACCAAGGATGGCGTCTGTGGCGGCTGTAGCGAGAACGACTTTGCCGTTCGCATCTAGCTTGACGATGTGGTGTTGCTTGCCGGTCAGGTCTGCACCTGCAGTGGCGCTGTAGCGTTCACCTGGTTGGAATGCTGTCATTGTTACTGCTCCTCCTTGAGCTGTTCTTTTAGGGTTTCATCGGCGTCGAGCACCTCCTGGCGGGCCTCGGCGTACGACTTTGATTTGCCGGCTGCGCGAGCGTCAGCCAGGACTTTGCGGACTCGTTCATCCACAACCTGGGCAACGTCAGCCACGATTGCAGCTCCGCCATCGCCGATCTCACCGTCAGTGACGAGCTTGTTCTCTGGAAGTTCCTTCAGGAACGTCTCGAGTGTTTTGCGATCTTCACCGCGTGAAGCGAGCAGGATCTTGACCACTTGGTCTTTCTGGCCGCTCTTGATCTGGCCGGCTTTGATGCGGGCTGATGCAAACTCGCTTGCTTCGGCTTGAGCCAGCTTCTGCTGCGCCTCTCGCCCAGCGGCTGCGTCGGCTTCAAGCTTGGCTAGGCGATCAGCTGAAATGCTGACGGGCTTAGCGTTCGCTTCAATCTTTGCTGCTTCCTCTGCTGCCTTCGCCTCTTCGGCGGCCTTGGCGTCTGCCTCAGCCTTAGCTGCCTCTTCAGCAGCTGCTTTGTCTGCGGCTTCCTTCTCGGCAGCAGCCTTCGCTGCTTCGTCGTCGGTAACTTCGAGCCCGAACGTAGTCAGCTCTTCAGCTGTTAGGTCGGCCTTGTGCTCGGCCAGGAATGACTTCTCGTCTTCCGTAAGGTCGGCAGGTTTCTTGGCGCGAATTTCTTCTAACGTCATGTGTTCTCCTTCTTTATTGTTCTCACTGTTGCCAGCGGCACTCGCCTTCACTTTCTTGTTAGGCAAACGCGATGCCGTGATTGGCTTCAGTTTCTTGAAAAGAGGGATGTTTGTAAGGGCAGCACCGGTAAGGACGTTGCTGACGAAGTTGTATTCCTGCTCAGGGTCTTCCCATGGGTAGGAACGAGGGTTGAATTCGGGCGAAATATAGGACCACTCACCATCCCTAATCGCTTGAACAGCTGCAGGAGTCCAGTCAGGATCGCCAAGCAGGCGGGTACCATCTTCACTGGCGTAAAGCCTCGGAATCCAGCCAGCAGCCTTATCAGTGCTTCTGTGTCCATAGTTGAGAGGGATCTTTGGATCGGCTTCTACGAGCCCGATTCCCTTATCGGCATTGACCACGAACTGGGCGATGTCTTCTGGAGTAATCTCGAATTCGCCGTGCCAAGGAGTGTTCCAGGTACCTGTACGAAGCAGCTCGATAGTTTTAGGAGCGTTCCCTTGTGAGTCCGCGTTGATCTTAACTAGATTGTGAAATGCCTTTGCCATATACCCTTAATGTCTTAAATAAGGATAGGTATGTCAATAGGATAAACGAATAAACGGCAACAAAAAAGAGCCCCTGTCTTAGGGCTCTTCCGTTTAGGCATCCTCATCGATGAATTCTTGCGCCTTCTTTCTAAACCACTCCGACACTGTCACCCCTCGCATAGCGAGCTTTGCTTTGAGTCTGCGTAGGAGCTCGACTGGTACGTAAACGACCGTCCGCCTCATGCCTGCTCCTGGAGAAGGCCAAGGATGGTCGTTTTGTCGATGGCCTCTGGAGAAAGGTCGATGTCGGCATCCGCTGCTGAATCAACGATCTCCGCGCCCGCTGCCACTAGGACATCGTTGAGGACGATCGAGTGGGTGTAGTAGTTCAGCAGGTACTTCCGGGCCTGTTCAGCATGTTCGCTGACGCGAGCCGAGATACCTTTGCCGAAGTCAGCCTCAGCGAAGTAGAACTTGGTGCTCTCTTCGTCGGCAACAATGATGCCAAGCGTCTTCTGCTTCACGTCGATCTCGGTGCTGCTGAAGGCCAGTAGGTTGTTTGGGTCGATGGTGTAGTTTTTGGCGATGTTTTCGCGGCTCTCGCTGCCAACAACGATCTTGAAGGGCACGGCAACCTCGTGGACGAAGTTGTAGTAGTTCACGTTCATCAGCCACGAACCACGGGCCTGGCCAACGACATGGAATACCTCAGACGCACCCTTTGGTTTTGGCGCATCGGTGATATCACCGGAGAAGTAGATGCCGTTGTTCTGGTCGCGATAGCTCCCATCCCAACCCACCTTGCCGTTGGCATTCTGGATCGACAGGTCTAGGTCAATGCGATGCTTCGGGACATTCTCCCAGTGGATACCAGCGACCAAGTCTTCGGCGACTTCGACGTAGGTCCCGGTTGGAAGGTTACCCGTGAACTGCTTCTCAGTAGCCGGCAGCCCGTACTTGAGGCCGGCAGGAATGTAGATCTTTTTGCCAGCGACGTTCGGGGCAATGCTGTCCACGACTGACTTCATGATGAGTTTGTAGATTCTCTCCGCGCCCTGCTTGTTAGCAAAGCTGAAGTCCTTGGCGAACGACTTACCGTTGCGAACCCGGTACAGAATCGAATCGGCATCGGTGGTGCGGAACTTGAGTGCGTAAGCCAAGCGGATTTTGCGGAAGACATTGGTGCTTTCCAGTGCCCTGGTGAAGTCAGCGGCACTGACGGCCTCGCCACGCTCTAGACGCGACGTGATCGTGTTCAGCAGGTCCTCAGGCATCGGCTTGTGGTTGGCAACCGCGAGTCGGCGGACCCTGTTGATGCTCTTCTTCAACTTCGTGTTGCTGCGCAATGCCAGGAAGATCGGTTTATGGCGGTAGAAGATCTCAGCAAGTCGAGCCAGGCCAACCTCGTGGTCGTACTGGTCGAAGTAGCGGGCGATGTCGAGATTACGCTGTGCCTTGATCTCGTCGATCAGCTCGCGGTTCTTGATGAGCAGCGTCTTGCCGGTCGAACGGAAGACGACGAATCGCAGGAACTCGACTGGCTGACTCGGCACGATCCCGAGGTAGTCGTATAGTGCCGCCTTCACTTCCTTGTTCTTGACCTCCTCTAGGTCGTCTTCATCGAAGCCAACAAAGGTGGCCACGTCTAGCCCGTCAGTTACGGTGCGCTCAGCCAGGGCAACCCCTGAAGTGAGCAGCCTCATCAGCTCGACCTTGAGCTCGTCCTTTGTCAGGCCGCGGATAACAACAACCCTGATGCCCTCACCTAGTTCTGGCGCATCGAGTGCTTCAGCAGGGATATAGACAGACTCTTCGCTGTAAACACCCAAATGCTCAGCGCCGTAGGTGGTCAAGTAGTGCAGCATCTGCTCGAAAACCAGTTGCTGGGTTGAAGCGTCTCGGACCTTGGCAAATGACTTGTGGAAGGTTGCGTTCAACTCGTCGGAGCTTCGTCCGTATGCCTGATTCACTTGATCGATCAGGTACTTAGTGTCTGGGTAAGCTGCTATAACTTCAGGCGCAAAGATGAACCCTTTTGCAAGAGTTGCTTTAGCGAGCTCAGCATTTTCAGCATGCCCCTTTGACTCGACAGGCAAAGCTTTGAATAGTCGAATGGTTGATAACATTTGGATTGCTCCATAATTTCTGGGCGGGTGGTAGTACTTGGATGCCTAACCGCTCGGCCACAGACCGAAGTCTGGCAGGATTCGAACCTGCGTAACACCTGTTAGGAACCACGGGTGCCCTTATTGTTTATTGCTTCATGAAATGGGCGAGCAGTAAAACCAGTCTTGCGCTCTAACCAGCTGAGCTACCCACCGATGGTCGGCGGGGCAGGACTCGAACCTGCGACTTCAAGATCCAAAAAAGATAGGAACTGCTTGTGCCCAAAAATGAATGTAACGAAGCGGCGGAGCCTGATAGCTCAACGCCGCGTATTTAAGGTGCTAGGTGGCGAGTGGTAAGTTCATAGCAATTGATTTTTGATAGGAACCACTTGTGCCATGTTTAGTGTATAACTTGTGGCACATGATGCACAATAACTTAGTACAAAACTACAACACTACTAATTCGCGCCATTGCTAATATTCATAGATAAGGCTGCACCTACAACGGGGATGTCCCGCAGGCCTGTCGATATTGCGGCCATTCGCCAGAACAAACAGTTCGTCGATATCGATTGTCTTCCCTATAACCGGAGAACAAATTTTGCACGCACCGCTCAAACCATCCCAGGTCTTCTTCTTCGCCCCGGTCTGTTTCGCATAGTGCTTGAGTCCGGTTTGGTAGGCGTTGACGGGCTCTGTTTCCGAGATCAGGCGCGCGCGGATTGGGTTATCGATGACGTTCATCAGGCGGACGGTTGCTTCGTTGACGTCCTCCCCCATCGAGATGCTCTTGGCAATGGATTCTCGGATCAGCTTGCGGCTCGTCTCCGTGACATGCGAGACGAGTTCAGCAGTGTGCTTCCTGGCCGCATCCATGATCGCCGCATCTAAGGTGGCGTATTCAAGGGCAGCATAGCCAGCAGGTATGCCGTACAAGGCTTCTCCTGCCACCGCTCCCGTGGCTACTAGGTCCGTGATGATGTCGATGACGGCAGCAGTTAGCAGGGCCATTTCTTCTCGCCAGACGGGATCGTCATTGTTCAGCACCGGTCCGTTGTCTGCCTTGACCGGATCGGGCAGCCTGGACCAGTCCACATAGCCTGGCGCTCGGCTGGCTAGCTCATGCAGATATTCGCCTGTGGCTGTTTCTAAGCGTGCCTCAAGCGTGAGGAGCAGCCGGAACGTGTCCGGGTTCGACTTATAGCTCTCCTGCCACTCTTCAGCGGCGTGAATGGCTACGTGCAGTTCTTCGCGTGCCTTAAGCAGCTCTGCTCTTGTCGCCATAGAGGAGCCTCGTTAGTGATGCTGAGACTTTTGTAGCCAGGCTTTTCAGCGCACTGGCTTCTTTAGCACCACCGTCACCCTCCGGTAGGTCGCCGTAGTTGATGCCTGTGGTCTTGATCGTCTTGCCGTTGTGGGCAGTGCCTAAGTAATCCACCCAGTCATCAATGTCCGCATCCTTCGAGACGTACGCGAGTGTTAGGTGTGGCCTGTATTCACTGAAGGTCTGGATGTGCGGGAGTAGCGTCAGTCGTTCATGTCCGTCGATGAGTTCGGGCGTCTTCTCGATATGAGCAATCACCGCGAAGCTGTCGCCCACGTCGAAGTAGTCAACGTCCGCAATGGTGACAGACTCGAGGGACCAGTCCTTGAGAACCGCATCAACCTTGTCCTTCCAGATATTGCCGTTCTCTAAGAGCCCGTACAGCAGGGTTACATGAGCTTCAGTTTCAGCAACTGCGCCCATGGCATGATCACCCGGTTTAGTCGCCTGGATCAGGTCATCAGCAAAATCAGCAGGAAGATGCTTCATCACGTCCAGCGTCTCGGTGTCCATCATGATGCATCCCAAGTTGTTGGGGTCAATGTCTGTGCCGTCGTAGAGGCCAGGGATGTCCCTCGCACTTACTTGGGCCACAACGCCAGCAGCACTCTTGCGGCTATCGGCTTCAACTTTGGGCTTCGCCGCCTTGGAGCTGCTTCGCTCCTTCTTGTCCTCGTCACTAAGCTTCGGGAACTCGATCAGCTGACGGACGTGGTCCTCATCGGCCTCGGTAGGTGTGATGACGCCAGCCTTCACGAACTTCTCTACAGCGGCAGCAAGTGCTGTGACATCCTTCTGATTCACGTCGCCATGCTTGATCGTCGGGTACTGATCGACAGTGAAGTTCAGATCCACGAGGGTCTTCACGACGTAGCCGAGCGTGTCAGCAATGTAGTCGAGTACAGATTCGATGGACTGGTTGAGCAGGATGTGCTGATCTTCGCTCACTGAGCGGGCGCCACTCGCACCACTTGAACCGAGCTCTAAGAACTGGGCCAGGACGTTCTTAGTGATCTGCCGGTCATGACGGTCACGGCTTGGTCCGATGTCCTTAAGACTGTGTGCCTGCATGTCCATGAAGCTGATGTCCCAGCCTTCAGGCTCTTCAACATAGGACTCTTCGTTTGCGCGTAAGTTGCGAACCACAGCCCTAGCGGCTTCGCGCTCAGCGTCTGTTGCAGTCCGGGGATACTTGATCTTGGGTACACCGAGAGAGTGGCGCTCGTGTCCAACAGCGTCGATCTGATCGAACTTATCTACATAGAACCAGTGCTTGTAAGCAGTACGCAGGATGCTGACGCCTTCGTAGTTGTCGCCTTCCTGCTCATTGGTGAAGACGATCAGCTTCTCAAGAGGGATGGCCACGCTCTTGCCATCCGACTTGCGGAAAGTGATGCCCGGTGTGTCCGGACCCGCCTGCCAGGACTCTAGGCCGGACTGCTTACGAAAGCCCAGCTTGGTGAGCACGATGCGCTCAACACCGTCGACATCTTCAACCTCGAAGACCATCTCGAAGAGGGAGTAGCCCATCTCCAGGTAAGTCAGGATCTCGCCGAGCACCTTCTTCCACTTGAGCCGGCTGAACAGGTTCCAGTGAACAAAGTCCGACACTTCAACGTCCGCGGCATCCTCAGTTGCTGGAGCCGCAAAGAACTTGGTGGCCTTGATCGGGTACTTGATCGCTTTTAGTGACGCACCAACGCTCGCATCAGAGCGGCGCATTTCTTCCCAGACCCTGAGGGCTTTACGACCCGTGAGATTGAAGTTGTACTCTTCGCCAGTAATTACGCCCGAGAAAATACTCGTTCCAGTGTCTCCCATTTCTGGGCCGACTAATTGCGTTCGCTTTCTCTTGGTATTACTGGCCATCTACTTGAAATATAAACTAGAACCTAGTGTTTAACAATCCTGACGTGATGCCACCACCGAAGGCATTTGATGAAGTATCAGGAGCATAATCAAATGGTCCGATGGCATTGTTGTAGAAGCACATGATCAGGGCGTCAGCCTTATCCGGTGACCTAAAGCCCCGCTTCTTGTAGTCGTCTTTACTCTCGACTGCTCGCCGTCCCTTGGAGTCCATCTTCCACTGGCGACTCGAGAGCTCCATGAGTAGGTCGTCGTCCATCTCGATGTGGAGGGTGTCGATGATGCTTGCCAGGTAGAACCAGGCCTCGCTGATGAGGTTCGGATACTTGTCTGGATCTGATGCTTTGGCTCCGAAGTTGGTGGCCATGACTCGGTAGCCGCGGGCGATCATCTCATCTGTGACTCCCCCGCCGACGCCAGTGTCATCGATCTTGAGCAGGACCGACTTGTCATAGTCAACGAACAGCTCAAGCTTGTCGCATACCTCTGTTGTCCGCAGTTTCGTGTAGGTCTTGGTCGCCATTTCTTTGAGACCCTTGCGCTTCTTGAAGACGGTGCGGTCACTCCCCATGCGGGCCACGTCGACGCCGACTTCAATAGCCCCTTCATCATCCACTTTGCGCTCCATAGCCGACAGGATGGCTTCACGGCTGAGGATGGCGTTATCACCCTGAGCAACCGGTTCACCCAGCCAGACGTGAGCGTAGAGATCCAGGGACACTGCTTTGTCGGCTTCCATCTCCTCACGCAGTTCTGCGGGGAAAAGGCCGGCTCGCTCCAGAACGTCATAGTTGACCTTGCGAACGTAGGTGCGGGCACGTTCCGTCTTGCAGTAGCGGACGTAGACCGGGTCCAACTCGTTCATACGGTTGAAGGTGTAAATCAACTGGCTGCCGGGCTTACGAATTGTAGGGATGAGCAGCTTCAGGCTCGACTCGCTAATGCTTTGAGCTTCTTCCACCCAAGCGATGTCGATACCTTCCATCGACTTGATCTCGGTTGAGTTGTGCCGCAGACCCTTGAAGAGGAACTCAGTCCCGGTGATGGTGTTCCGGATCGATTTCTCGGTGATCTCGTAGTCAGTGAAGCCGTACTCGTTGATGATGTCGGATAAGAGCTTGTGGACTGAATCAGCGATGGTGTTCTGCAGCTCGCGAGTACAAAGGATGCGCAGCTTCTTTTGCCGGCCACGGAGAGTTAGGGCAAGACCAACATGCCGAGACTTACCTGAACCACGCCCGCCGTAGAAGACGATGTTGCGCCAGTCTTCGTTGAAAAGCTCCTCGTATTCTTCGAGGAACTTAATCCTGACTGTCGGCTCGGTCCCCACTTCGGACGATCTCCACAAGCGCCGTCATCGGCTTACCGTCGGTGGTGTGGTCGACCTCTGTTTTGTCTTTCCACTGAGCGTTGTTCTTCAGCCAGAAGATGGAGGCGGAGCCAGGAGCGGCACCGCTGAGCATGCGCTCTTCAACTTGCTCGTTGACTCGGGCTTTCGCCTCTTTTATAGCGTCGGAAAACCTGTCACCTGAAGGGTCGGTGTCATCGCGGTCGTCGTACTTCCCTGACTCGTAATCGATAAGCGTGTCGCGGGTCGTCTTGAGTGCCCTTGCAAGGCCAAGAACGGTGTAGGGCCGCTGTTCGGTCATCACTTCACGAGTTGCCCAATTGGTTGTGCCGTCCTGCTTGACGCCCGATTCTACGCGGCGCATCTCGGTGTGAGGATCACAGGTGTTGAAGTAGGTCTCAATCTGCTGTTTCAGCTCAGCGACCGTTTCGAACTTCAATGGGCGTCCGCCCTTGTTCTTTTCTTCTGGTGATTCTTGAGTAGATGCGTCTGCCATATTGCCCTATTTATGACACAGGCAACGGAAAAAAGAAAGGCTGATATATGCGCTAAGGTTATCTTTATGGAGAATGCAAAGACACCGAATAAGTCCGATATCGTAATTCAGTGGTTCAAGAGTGAAACCTTCTGGCAAAGCGTTGCTGCTGGCACCCTATCCACAGGAGCATTGTCTATTGGCGCTCTAATCGTCGCCACTGCAGTCGGAGTGGTTGACTTGCTTGCGCTCGTGGCATCAGTTCTCGGCTTTGTACTGGTTGCTTGCGCAACGTGGGTGTACGTTACTAGTCATTCAACCTTGGGGAAGCAGCACGCGAAGGTCAAGAAAGTGCTATCGAACGAGCAGTCGGGAGTATCACCCGGTCCAGCATGGATCGGCATACTTGTGTCATTGTTTGGCTTGCTTGCTATCTGGATCTCACAGCTGGCCCTACTCAACTAACGCTCTTGCATCGGGGGACAAAAATAAAAGAGCCCACTGATGGAGCTCTTTTACCCGAAGAATCTAGTCGCTTTTCTTATCCCGCTGCTGGGGAGTCGCAACACCTTGGAGGGTTGTCGTCTTCTCCTTGTCGTTCGAGCTGAACTGCGACTGGTAGACCGTCGAAGGAATTTGAACCTTCGGCTTTGCGTCGTACTTCGGCTTGTCGTCTTTCTTATCAGCCATGGGGGCCTCCTGCTATATCCATGTCACGGCCTTCAGCCAGGAGATAATGACCATTGATAGCCACATCCCGAGAAGTACGAAGTACCCAACCGTTAGTCTCGCGGCAATCTTACCGAGTAACTCCTGCTCACCGCTCAGGGCAGTGATGTTGTCCTCCACAATCCGCCACTCGATGCTGTACGGTTCGGCCGTCAAACGTTCTTGGAAGAGACTCTTTGGATCGCACTCAGGGCCTGAAGATGGCCACATCGTCCACAACCCAACCGCCGCCACGATGACCGACAGTCCAATGCTGATGAACTGCCACCCGGACTGGAGGCTCGTAGTCTGGATGGTCGCCAGGACGCCAGCAGCGGTAACCAGGACTGCTGCTCTTGTGTGCAAAGCATTTCGACGTGCGGCGATTGCCGTTCGTTGACGATCAACTTCTGCATGGACAAGCTTCAGCTGCTCAGTTGGAGACGGCGTTTCATCTGATTCGGTGGTCAATGCAAGCTTGGGAGCGTTGAAGGCAAGGCGGATTGAAGGCATGAAGGGACTCTAAGACCTAACCCTGGCGCTTCAGTTCATCCCAGTGGACACCCACGAGGGCCATCTGAATCGTACTCTCGGGGTTGCTGGCCGTCACACGGTCGGGATCGTCCAGGACCTGAGCAGAGGCGGTGTAGCGGCCCGCCCTGGCGTTCTCTCCGCTGTCGGCAATGATGATCTCAACTTCTTCGTTCGAGTCATTCAGGTAGCCGCGGAACGTCCGAACTTCGGCCACTTCAAAGAGGCCCTGCTTGCGAATGATGTCGATAATCTCAGTGGTGTCTTCCATAGGTGCCTCCCGGTGTCGTTTGAACGTCTGCTTGATCGTATCCAATTGGCACTACTTGAACCTAGGCACTAGTCCGAGGCGCTGCGTCATCTTGTCCTTGACTTCTACTACTGTCAGACCCATGTACATCACCAACAGCTACGACGACCCCGCGGTTGTCCCTGACTTCATCCGCGAGCGCTACGAGTGGCTTGAGATCGGCAATGCTTCCGCGATCCTCAGCGCCGTTGCTCCAGTAGAGTTCAACGACCTCCTGAACGTGCTTGACGACTTCAAGCTCACGCCGAACGAGTGGCTGGTTAAGGGCGGCAACAAGGGTGACATCGCCGCTAACTTGGATGACCGCTTCAGGAAATTCGGCTGGAAGGAGACCCGCATCGACACAGAGATCAGGGGCTACTTCTTCACCGACTTCCGGCAGGTAGGCAGGAACTACGTGCCTCATTGGAAGGAAGAAGTGCCATCCGTCTATAGCGAAGGTTTCCGGGTGGACAACCACAAAGGACGCATGATCGTAGACATCGAGTGGAACGCCAAAGACGGCAACCTCGACCGCGACCTCGCTGCCTACCGTTCCTGGTACGAGCACGGACTGATTGACGGCGCGGTCATCATCACTAAATGCCGGCTTCCTCTGCTGCGGCTTGCACGCGCCATCTGGCGGGACTACCAGGCCACGCTTCCGGAGCACAGACGCAAAAAGGGATTGCCAATCGATCTGAGCACGTCTACGGTGACGGCCTTCGACAAGGCAGAGATTCGGATCAACCGCGGCGAAGCCGGCAACTGCCCGGTGATCATCATTGGAGTGACCGACAAGACTTGGGATGGCACACCATTTGATGCGTATGAAGAGGAAGAAGTAGAGGCTCCAGATAGCCCGTCTGGCCTGTCAGATGCGCAGCTGGCAGCGATGATCGAAGAGCTCGAATAGAGTCCTCCCACTAGTTCGCGGCGCGGCCTATCTTGTCCGTGCCTTCTACTAGTGTCAGACGCATGGACTTGACCTACTCGTATAAGAACGTGCTTCCAGCGCATCTAATTGAAAAATACAACTTCCTCGAGACCCGTAACGCTGCAGCCGTGCTCAAAGCTAGCAACCCGCAGCACTTTGATGACCTAATCAACGTGCTCGATGAGTTTCAGTTGTATGACGCCGACCTGCTCATCCCAGGGGGTAACCGCGGGCAGATTCCGACGCGACTGGACAAGCACTTTGACAGGCTCGGCTGGCGAGCAGTTCGAGTAAACACTGAGTTCAAGTTGGTCGGCAAGATGAAGTCCAGCCTCACTGCCAATGCCTTCGACGTCGACTTCTTGGAAAGCTCCGTGAAGAACCCGGGCTTTGAAGTGGACAACATGAAGGGCCGCGTCGCCATCGATGTTGAATGGAATGCCAAGGACGGCAACTTGGACAGGGACCTTGCTGCCTATAGGTCCTTTTATGAGCTTGGTCTCGTCGATGCAGCTGCTCTGATCACTCGCGATCATGAAGGAATCCGGCAGTTGGCCGGTGACGACCTGCAAAGTACAGACGCCTACCGTCGCCTGGGCACCACCACAACCACCAACATGACCAAGCTTCAAGACCGCATGACTCGTGGAGACAGCGGTGGATGCCCCTTGTTCGCCGTGGGCATCACCCGAAAGACCTGGGCAGGCAGGGGCGTCCCACGCCCTGGAGAAGAGCACACGACTGTCGAAGAACTGCTGGAAGCCTACAATCGAGCTCAAGCAGCCAAGGCGAAAACACCCGGCGCCAAAGCCGAACTGACTGACGAAGAGATCGATAAGGTCATCGAGTCGGTCGAAGATGAGCACAGCCACCTCGACTAGAATTGTCCGATCATGCCTAAGATTTCTCGCCCTGCTCCGTTGCGCGCCGACGTAGAGCCCACACCGTTCACCCCGCTTCCGTCAGTAGAGGGTGGTTTCCAGACTGTTCTGGCCGATCCGCCCTGGCGCTTCCAGAACCGGACCGGCAAGGTCGCACCTGAGCACCGTCGCCTCGATCGCTACGACACGATGACGCTCGAAGACATCAAGGCGCTGCCCGTTGAAGCTAGCCTGTCGAAGAATGCTCACCTCTACTTGTGGGTGCCTAATGCACTCCTGCCCGAAGGTCTAGAAGTCATGAAGGCTTGGGGTTTCCGCTACGTCAGCAACGTCATTTGGGCGAAGCGCCGTAAAGATGGTGGTCCTGATGGTCGCGGCGTCGGCTTCTACTTCCGCAACGTCACTGAGATTCTGCTCTTTGGTGTGCGCGGTTCAATGCGGACCCTCCCCCACGCTCGTAGCCAAGTCAACATGATCGAGACTCGTAAGCGTGAGCACTCTCGGAAGCCGGACGAGCAGTATGAGTTCATCACTAACTGCTCTCCAGGTCCTTACCTCGAGATGTTTGCTCGCAACCAGCATGACGGCTGGCACGTTTGGGGCAACGAGTCTGACGTTGAAGAGGTTCGAGGCAAAGTGCACAAGGGCTATGAAGGTGGAGCTATCAGCTGGCCTGTCATGCCGGACGCTGAGGACGACGCACCGCTAGAAGATGAAGTCGAGATTGAGACTCTTGAGCTAGTAAAGCAGTAGATCAAACAAGAAGAGCCGGCCCGGTTGGGTGCGGCTCTTCTTGTTCAATCTATTAGTTGCGGCGACTCGATGATGTTGCCGACGACCTCATAATGGCTGCTGCTGTCATGAGATAGTGGCCAAGCTGTCGCGCCCTCACCCTGCGCCAAGATGTAGCGGGCGGACTCGAACCTCACGACGCAGTGATTACCGAGCCGGTCTTGCAGGACATCGCCTTCAAAGATGTCCTTGCCGTTCTTATCCTTCACGCCGGTCATCTGAGTCAGGCTGGAATCATCGACATCCCGATCAACTAGATCCGACACCTTATCCAATGGACGCAGGCTGAAGTAGGCCCAAGTACCTTCGCCTTTGTCCCACACTCGAAAACTGATATCTCGCATCCGCTACAGCCCCGCGATGCCTTGCTGCATCATAGTATTCAGTGCATCAACGCCGCCCTGAACGGTTCCGGTGGCTGCAAGGTCTACCAGCTTCAAAAGCAGCGCCTTCACCTTGCCGCCGTCCGGAGCCTCCGAGTGGATCTCTTCTTCTACTTGGTTCGCGACAATCTGAGCTTCCGTGGTGACGTCCTGGGTGACACCAAGAACCATCGGGTTCAACATGGCGCGTACTGAACCAAGGATGCGCTCGACTACTTCAACCTGACCGTGAGTCATGGAGTTGGACTGGGTGACATTGGAGCTCAGCAGAGCGACGTTAACAGCCTGAGATCCCGTAATGGTGACGTTGTTCGTGACTCCAGCTGCTTCCAAGGCTCTATTGACTGAATGTTCAGCCTCTATGACCTTGCTGCCTTTGGTGGTGATGGTCGGCCGCAACAACTCAGCACCCCATGTCTTGGTTCCGTCGATATATTCCTCGTCAATCAACCAGTTTGAAGCGCGGGCCAGTTCCTCTTCTGAGTAGGGCTCGCCCAGGAAGTGATTCTTGGAGCTCTTAAGGAAGTCGCTGATGCCGAACACGTTGGCGCCGTTCAACTGCTCGTCGTAAAGCCAGTTGAGCACAGCATCGCGTATCTCCTTGACCCGGCGCCGCGGATCATTCCGAAAAGTCTTGAAGTCTTCCGCGGCATCTACGCCCAGCTGAGTCAGAACAACAAAGTCAATGCCTCCACCTGGCTTTTCAAACCATATCCATCTGCGCTCTTGCAGGGCTTCGAGGTCGCTCGTAACGCTTTCTCGAGGGCGTCCCTCCAACCTCGCGACGCTGTACAACTCAGTGACATCCACCTGACGTTCACCACTGAGCGGCAGCCAGTCAACCAAACCGGAAAGCAGCTGTAGGTGCCGGAGTCCGGACGTGGTTTGAACTAGTGATTCAACTGTGGACAACAATTTCCCCTTTTAATTTGAGCGACTTCTTTGCCAGTCGGTGGTGTCTCTTCCCTAGATGGCAAGAGCGGCGGATATTCGTTCTCGGTTCAATGCCCAGGCAAGTTCCGGTTCCCGATCGATAACCTCGATCCGGATGACATGCCGCTTACCCATGGCGGGCAGGACCAGATCTTTCATGGCGTCATAAAAGGCTCGCTGCTTCGCCCGGCTCCTCGGACCGAAGTTCACAGTGTCCTTCGCAGCCCAGCCAGTCCGATCTATTCGAGGGCCGTGCAGCCGGCAAAGAGCTCGGTACTCTTCCAGATCAAACCCGTAGTCCACTCCTGGTTCATAGAAATCCAACATCTTCAGGCGATGAGTACTGAAGTGCTGCTCCTCATCCACTTCGATGTGGATGCCCGTCGGTTCATGGATCAAGTCAAAGTCAGCGCGCTTTGTCCGCCTTGGTGACCGCATCACATCCAAGTACCCATCAAGAGCTCTCGCCATCTCTAAGACCGTGTCGAAGAGTGGTCCAGATTGAGTCGGCAGACCAAATGGCCCCCTGGTGCCTATCCAGTCGTAATTACCAGCAGGCACCAGAGTCACGCCGTCTTTAGCGGCAGCGATAAGGAACCGCTGCTCGCACTCCGGCAACTTCCTCAATGGACCTACCCGAGAGTCTGCAGGGCCTGTTCAATGACGCTGAAAACTGCGGTTGCGACGCCCTTAGCGCCGTACTCGGTGACAATCTCCCCTAGCCGCTCAAGGCCCTTACGGATCTTGCCTGGCTCGGCGTTTTCGTCGGCAACCTCTTCCTCAAGTTCGCCAACAAGCGTCTCTGTGTCGAGGAGCTGCTGCTCAGGGAGAGCCAGGGCCGCGCTCAAGGCCCGGTAGGACTCAACCACGTCATTGATCTTGCTGACCTGTTCCTTGGTGAGCGTGTTGCTCTGGGTGACGTTCTCACTGTCCTGAGCGACGTTGACGTTCGTGGAACGTGAGATGTTGATGCTGCGGTCGGTCAAGTTGATTCCTCCTGCGTGCCAGTCGTTCACAGAACGGCCACTTTCAACGGCGCGAGTGCCCTTAGAAGTGATCTCTGCGTAGTAAATGTCGTTATCGGCGGTCTTCCTACCGTCGATAAAGCCCTCTTCGTCCAACCAGTTCTTGGCGTCTTTGAGTTCCTGCTCACTGTACGGCGAGCCGTAAAAGGTGTTCTCGCTATGGAAATCACCCGGAGCGTCGTCGCCCTCGTACATCCAGTGCAGGTAAGCATCCCGGCACGCCCTGTTACGGCGAACCTTGTTCTTCATGAAGGCGCGGTATTCCTTGGCCGCATCAAGACCACCCTGCTTGATGATGACTGAGCCGATGCCACCGAAGGAAGCCCAAAAATCTACCCATCCCCAGCTCTTCATGACTTCGAGGTCGCTCTCCAGCGAGGATGTTGAGAAGCCATACTGAGCTGGGTCCTTCTCCAACGCCTCAATCTCGACCTGATGATTGTCGTCTACCGGCTCAAGCCCTGACAGGACGTCAATCAGGCGCAACTGACGCTGACCAGACGGTGATTGGATAAGCGATTCAACTTCGGACAAGTGCTCCCCCTAATGCGCAAACTATCTGACTCCACCACTCTAGCTTTGGGGTCTGACACACCCCGGCACATCGCCTGTGGATAGACCCGTGAATGACCGCATTCGAACATATGTTCTATACTTTTCCTGTGATCAAGGGTGGAGCTCCGGAGGATGTCGAGCGCATGATGGCTCGCATGGAGGCAGAGGCGAGCCGTCCGATTGATGACCCCGCTCCAATCAGAGAGTTCCCCAAGTTCGGCCGGCCCCTTGTGTACGTAGGCGGGATCTACGGCAAAGCTGTGGGATGGACAAGCAGCTACGGCCTGATTGAATGGCTCGACTCGTCCGGCAAGTACCACATGGGTTGGGCGCACTCATCAAGCATCAAGCGAGTGACAGAGGAAGAGTGGAAGGGTGCTGGCGGACTGTAGAGCCAGAAAAAGAGGGAGCTAAGTTGTACCCTCACTTTGCCCGTTGCAACGACTCGTGCAAGCTCTCTATAAGATCCGTAAGCAGCGGCTGACCACTTATTCTGCTTGCCAGAAATGCTATCCACACTGCTATAAATACGAGTATTGCCGCTGCGAAGATAAATGGAACTGACAGAACGTGACGGATAAGCCTCACGACCTGGCCTCCAGCAACTCCGGATTCTCGTACATGTTCCCAACAATCCGCATGTCTTCTTCGCAATCGATGAGGCCATCCATCCCTTGGTACTGGGGAACACCGTCCTTGATCCAAGTGGCCCGGAAGCCATGGTCACGCCACTCCACGAGGTAGATGTCGCGTGGCTGCGAATCTTCAAAGGGCGAGACGTATTCGAGTATGTCACCGTCGAAGATGTCCGCTCCGGTCATGTCCTGGCAGCCCGTGAAGAGACGGCGGGCGAGGATCTCCAGCTCGTACACGAACTCGTCAGTCTGGATCTCGTCCAGGGTCACTACTTCGTGAAGGATGGTGCCGGCCTCGTCGTTGTTCTTGTAGACGTAGTCGAACTTGAGTGGAGGGGTCATGCTGCTTGCTCCAGCGCCGTATGAGCCTTTGCCTGCTTGTATTTACGGATATAGCGCCCAACCTGCGCTTTCCGCGAAACGAGCGTCGCGCTAACGCCAAGATGTTTGCCTGCCTGGGTACTGTTGCCGAATTTGTAATAGGCAGCGGCGGCAATAGCTGAGGTCACGGGACGCGGATGATCATCGAGATAGCCGTAGGCATCGAGCGCTCTATAGACGTCCGTATAACGGCAGCCGAGTACGCCTTGCAGGGTAGCCGTCATCTGGGCGATGTCGCCACCAGTTTCCCGGTAGATTTTGTCCAATGCCTCCCGAGATATGACGGGAGATTTTCCCCATTTGCTCTCGTAGCCGAGACTTTTGAGTCGCCGCATGATCATTGCCCGGTCCGCGCTCAACCGACGAGCGGTCTCACGGTGGTTGTAGCCACTTGCCTCAAAAGCTTTCACAATCTCGTCGTCAGTAAACCGCGCTTTGGGATGCGGAATGGTTTGATAGCCAGCACGACGCAGACGGTCGATAATCGTGGAACCGTTGACCCCGAAGTGGGCGCCAGCTTTTTTAGCCGATCTAAGTTCGTAGTAGATGCGGGCGATTTCCTCGATGTCGTAGTTATCGTCAGCAGCCTTCGTGGAAATGCCTGCTTTCTTGAGGTGCTTGTAGACGGCGGTGGTACTCACCGAGTACTTCTTGGCGACCGCCGACACGCTCTGCAGCTCCTGGTAGGCAGCCACGACAATGTCTTGAGTGAGGTGGGGCGTGAACTTGAGGGCGTTGTAGCGCTCAAGTATTTCGATGGTTTGGTCTTCAAACTCGAAGTTGTTGAGGCTGAAGTGGGCGTGCTCGATGGCGGTAGGACCATGGGACTCATTGCGGGCGGTGCCACCAGCACTGATACCTCGCTCGCCTTGGATGCTTTTGACAGTGTGTCCGAGCTCACGAACAAAGTCGATACGTTCGACGTTGGCTACAAAGTCCAGCACCGTGACAGTGCTCTTATTGGCTGACCGCCGCAGGCCGCGCCCCAGCTGCTGCTCGAAGACGGTACGGCTTGAGGTGCTACGCAAAAAGACGATCAGTCGAGCGTCAGGAATGTCGATGCCCTCGTTGAACATATCGACGGTGGTGATGACTTGGAGGCGGCCGACACGAAAGCGCTTCAGGATGTCGAGACGTGCTTCACGATCAATATTCGAGTGGTAGGCCTCACCGCCGAGAAGAGTCGCCATACCTTCGGCCATTTCGACGTTCTGGCAAAAGACGATCGTCTTTGCCTTCTCGAGACCAATGGCATGGCGGCGTTCCATGACGTTCTTTGCGATCACTTCGTTACGGGCACGAACAGAAAAGAGCTCACGAATTTGCTTAGTAGTTTGGAAATCGAACTTCTTATTCATCGCTTCTCTAACAGTCTCATCAAGCATGATGTGATAATCGACGGCGCTCAGCCAACCTTCCGCCATGCCCTCTGCCAGTGTCTTCACATACAATGGTTGTCCGAAGTAGGCGAAAATATTTAGCCCGTCGGCGCGCTCCGGCGTCGCCGTCAACCCGAGTTCGAAGCAAGGTTGGAAGAAACCACGTACCTCGCTAAACGTGTCGGCTTCAATGTGGTGAGCTTCATCCCAGATGATGTAATCGAACTGTTGAGGGTCAAGCTCGTCGAGACAGCGATACAAGGCTTGGAAGGTGGCAAAGACCACGTCATGCTTGCCTAGGTCTGCAGCATTGGCCCGGCGGAAGAGTGCAGTGTTAAGGTCACTACCCACTGCCGTAAAGGTCTGATTCGCCTGGGCCGATATGTCGGTCATGTGCGACACGAACAAAACCTTGCCCCCAGGCTTCTCTTCGCGGAGGTAATGAAGCACGTCAACCGCGGCAACCGACGTCTTGCCGAGTCCTGTCGCCAGGCTCACGAGCGCGCGGCGCTGACCGTTATGAGAGCGCTGCTCCCAGAGGTGTTGCCAGACTTCGATTTGATAGTCGCGCAGTTCAAGGGCTGCACTTACGTTCGATCGCACCCAGTCGCTCACCTGCGTCTCGCCAAGCTCGTACAGCTCCGGTGCTAGTCCTGGTGGAGCAGTGATCTCGCTCATGAGAACTCTCCATTCATGAAGCGGTAGCCCTCGACGGTCATGAAGTGACCATCACTCGGATTGACCGTTTCCTGCTTTGCCTCAATCAAGGCCCAGAAGTCCTCATGGCTAATCTCTCGGTCGTACTCGTCAAAGATGGTCTTGTCATTGAGCCAATCCTTCAGCCCGGCAACATCCTTGTAGTAGTCGCCGTCGTTGTATGCGAACAGGAACTGCCAGCCGAAGCTACTTTTCCCGAGGTGAATCTCTTCCTCTGGTCGATGGCAGGCCGGGCAGATGTTAATCCGTGCGTAGTAGTTAGTTCCCATTTATCACCTCCTTACAGGTACTGCTTTTTGATTCGGTCGAGGGCTCTCGCATAGCCCTCGACTTTTTTGGTTACCACCAGTGGCCCACGTCCTGTCCGTTGATAGGAATGCGAGCCAGCCAGTGAGCTTTTGCTGCCGCCCAGGTGCCGTAGCGACGCAGCATGTAGTTTTCCCAAAAGACTTCCTGACAAGCGCGGTTTGTCTGCCAATCAGGGCAAGCCTTCACGAGTTCGCCGTTGCAGTCCTGGCCCAGGCCAATACAACCGATGCTGTTCTCGTTGTCTAAGCGGTTGGTGCTTTCCTTCATGTAGATGAAGGCCTTAGCTTCCGCTTCAACGTCAGCCGGCACTTGCGCTGTGGGCTCGTTTCGTACGCTCTGAGGCGTCTCTACGGCTTGAGCCGGTTCATCAGTCGTCCTGGCAACTTCGACGTTGCTGACGGGCTTTTGAATGTTCTCCGCGTTGGTCTTAGTAGCGTCCGCGGTCTTCGCTACTTGGCTTCTTTTGACACGATCTGGATGTCTTGGATGACGGCTGCACGAGCATCACCGTGAATGTTGATCGCCAGGAAGTAGCCGCCGATCAGTCCGATTGCTACGGATGTAAAGGCGGTGATGGCGTTGGTCTTCACAGCTTCCCAGTTGATGCCCTTTTTAGTCGTGATGTCCTGAGGACGTAGCAGTTCGTTGGTGTTTGGCTTTGCCATGTTGGTGTTTCCTTGCCCGAGAGGGCGTTATTTGTTTGTTTCGGCTGTAGAGCCGGTGCTGGCCGCCAAGGGTGGGCATCGACGACCAGGACTCGCTCTACAGAAGCTTGAAAGCAGGTGGCCGAGCGCTCGGGCCTAGGGCTGGTTTACTAGTACCAACCTGCACCCGAAGTGTGATCGTCTGATGCATCAAACTTCAGCTACACCCGGTCATCTACCTTCAATGTTGAGCGCATGGTGCTAGTAGCAAGGCAAGGCATTTCACCCTGCACGTTGGTCTCTCGGCGTTTACTTAGCTGGGAACGGTTTGCAACCCTTAGCCAGTCAGACTTCTGCTTTGCTTGTTCTTGTCGTCACAGAGGAACTCCTGATGGCAGACCGCTGCGTCTATACTTCCGCCACTAACTACCAGCACTACTGCGCTCAACCGAATTGTCAAAGTTCTCTTGCTCAATAGCCTTTACCCGCACACCTTGACGCTATTTCGACTCTTACGTTATCGAGTCTTGGGACGGGTTACACGTCCGGCTAGGTTCGTTGTCCAGGTAAGGACTATTGAGCTTTATAACCGCTTGTCTGTCCAGCCTGTATATCTGCTGCGCTTTGGTTATGTTTTTACTATAGCAAAATAGCTTGAATTTGCAATAGAATTGGTGTAGTGGAATAAGCAACGATAATAAGTTTACAGAGGTAATCGAAGCTCCCAAGCTAGCCAAAGAAAACCAACTGCTATACCTATATAGCTAAGCGGTCGCCATACTTCACTCTTGAAGGCGAGCACCACCGCATAGATCATGCAAGCCAGGGCGACAATGGAGGCGATGGGTAGTATCCAGGGCACGCACTAGTTCTCCGTTTATATGCTGAGCCCCATTATGAACGGCGCTGACCTGGTTGCAAGTAGAACGCCCATACACTTAGCCCATGAGTGATGTAACAACCGAAGAGAAGAAGGTTCGTCCCTGGCAGTGGCCAGGCGAGTGGTTCAGGGATCAGAGCTTCTGGAGAGATGTCGGCTCCCGCACTTTGTCGGGCCTGATCGTTCTATTCTTCGGCTACTGGGCAGCTCTGCTCCTTGGCTTCATCAAGTCGCCCGACAATTTCAAGAATGCTTTCCAAGTGACAGCCGTCGTGCTGGTTGGAATCGGAACCATAGTCTGGAACGAGAAGCTTCCAACGAAGCCCCTACGCCTTAGGCTCCAAGCACGCTTCCCCGCGCTCAATGGATCGATCGGCGGTGTAGTGACCTACCTGATTGCCTTCGCCATCCAGACCGCCATACTTTTCGTGATCGTTCTCGTCGGTCTTGTTATGCTCCGGCTGATCTTCACAGCAGCCGCTGCCCTTCTAGGCATTGAGCCTAGGTTCTAGCGGCCGACAGGCCTTCGACCTCTTTACTTCGGATCTGTTGACGCGATAGGCGTCCCACCTATTGTCAGCCCCCGTCAGTAGGCTTGAATCATGACTTCTCGTGATCCGCTGCTTCCGGACAACTCGATCCTCACTTCAGCAGCATCGACTGGCCTGGCCGGCGTCTGGGGCAAGATGGACGCGTCGGTTCTTGTGGCGAAGCCCTTCATGTTCGACATGGGTAGTCTGATGCCTGACTACAGCAAGCTAATGGAACCCCTCGCCCTTCAGCTCTCAAAGAGCGTCGCGAGTTTTGTCGCGGCAGCTTATCCCAACCAGACGATCGGCATCCAGAAGATGATCATGGATGCCTCCGGGGTGAACAACGTCTCGAAGATGTTCATGGACTCGCACGACAAGATGCTGCGTGGCATGTTCCCATCTATAAACGTCATCCAGGGGCTCGGCCTGGCGGACCAGATGCAGTCCTCCATTGGGGCTCTTACGAAGTCCCTGGCTACATCCATCGACACCTCATACGTCAGCTCGATCCTGGCTAACGCGGCAACCCTCCGGGACCGATTAGCCGAGGAGGACTACGAGGAACTGGCTGGCGAGTTCTTCGAGAACCAACCGGACCTGGCGCAATCAATTGCGGAGTCTCCCGCGCTACATGCCCTTTCCATTTCCGACCGCCGCTTGATCGTCTGGTTCGTCGGCATAATCGTGACGCTTTACGTCGGAAACGCCCTGCTCCATATCGGGACCGACTACCCCGAAGTGAAGGCCATGATTGATGCCTTTGGACTTGACGCTGGCGGCGGTGTGCCCGCAGGTCTGGCCGCAGCAAAGGCCACGGATATGGCGCTGGAGAGGCTGTCGGAAGTGGAAGGCAACTAGCCCCTCACACTCGCTGCCAGCAATCCATATTCTTTCGGGAAGTTCAGTTCTGCGTCAGCGCCGAACTGGCTGAAAGCTGCACAATCGTAGGCGCGGGCGGCATCACAATCCTTCTCGAAGACGCCTAAGTACTTCCGGCGGAAGACGGCATAAAAGCGACCCGACTTGCCTGGTTGCACGCCTCTAAAGCGTCGAGTCGACTTACGACCTGACTGAGCCCTATTGACGGCGTTGATGCGAGGCGAAACGGAACGCAAGTTTAAGCTTCGATTGTCGAGCTTATCGCGATTTATGTGGTCAATCCATTGACCCTTGAGGGGCTTACACACCATGTGATGCAGATACACATTCCCGGTGCAGCCATCGTTTGCTATCGTTTTGCGTCGGTACGCGTACCCGTTATGCCCCAAGTACCACGTGAACGTACTCAAATACTCAGCGTCATAGTCACCATCAACGAGAACGTACATTCCTCTACCAAGTTTCCCGCTCAGCGGTATACGGACGTAGCCGATATCATCCCAGCTAAGCATAGTTCCATCGACCATCAGCACGATACTAAGCCCTTCGCTCTTCGACGACGAAGCCTGGCAGCACAGTGGGCTTGCGGCCATACATGCGCTTGATCGCACCTTCAAAATCACCTGCTCCCCTATTCTCTGTCGTTCTATTGTTATTCTTGTACGAACTTTGTTCACCCTTCCCGCGAACTTTGTTCACCCCACTACGAACTAAGTTCACCCCCTTTTGGCCGACAGGGGCTACTGCGACGTTGAAGTACCTGTCCGTTGTCTTGAGGTGGCCTTTTATGTTTCGCTTGAGGTAGCCGGCCTCTATAAGCCGCGATCGCATCTTTTGTAGGCCGCGGGGCGTGATGCCCATGTCGTCGGCCGCCGATTCCACTGACTTAGTGCACCATCGATTGTGCGATAGTTGGTGCACCATATCCAGGTAAAAATACTCAGCAATAGATACGTCGAGCTGCTTGCGGACGTTATACCTGAGATGAGCGTACAAGTCTTCTTGCACGAAAAAGTCCCCTACTTTCCTGACGGATATCGGGGACTTCTTAGGATTCTTTACAGTCCTATTTAATCAAGATGCCCCTTGGTCGTCAATAACTTATGTGATTTTGATGGCAAGAGGTTGTAAAGAATCCTGCTATCTCTCTCAAATATGCCTGAACCGGCGCAGTATTTCAATAGCTATAAGTGAGGTTTCTAATGGTTCCATCTATTCAATAGGCGTAGAATATGCGACCATGAGGGCATGACCGATCTAAAACAACTAATAAACAAACGCATAGCGGTGCCCGAGACTAAACACCTTCGCTTCGGACCGACCCCAGCGGAGCATCGAAAAGCAAAGGCATTGAAAAATTCCCCAAATTGGGCTATACCTGTTAGGAAGCCTAGCCTGGCAGTTGGCAATGATGGCACCCAGCAGAAAAGCCCCGAGTCTTAGGATCGGGGCTTGAATGTTTGTTGGGAGCCTTTAGAAGGTGAGACCGCCAATTACGAGGGCGATAGTGACGCCCAAGGCGAGCCGGCCAGACTCAGTAGCGAGCTGACGTTGTATCCAGGGCCGGCGCCTACGCCTGTAGTCGTATCTATGAGGCTGTGCTGACCCGATCCGGGCATATTGCCGGACCACTTCACCGCTCGTTGTATCGATGACGTGATAACGGCTCATGCTGCGGCACCTGCGCCAAGGGCCAAGGCAAGATCTGTACGGGCTGCGTAAAAGTCCTGGTTCTCGACAGTATCCGCGTAGCTTTCTGCGCCCTCGAAGTTATCGACAATCTCCTGGTGCTCGGGAGCCATCGCCTCATAACTCGTCTTGCCATAGTTTGGAGGCAACCAACCCTTACTCTGTGATCCTATGAGGTTAAACTTCTTTAGAAGCTTGGGATCGCGGAACGTGATGTGCGTTGTGCCCTTCTTGTAGAAGTCGACAGTGCAGTACGGGAGCTTTACGCCTCGGGTGGTTCCCGTGTTTTCGGCCGCTTTGAGCGCGTCAGTAACAACGGACAGATCATTGGACAGTGTGCCATCCAGGTAGCTAAACACCTTATGGATGTCCGCCATCTTTTCAGCAACAACCGAACCGGTTGCGTCGAACCGCCCGAAATAGTTCCAAGCTGAGCATCGCGTGATCACCTTCTTATTCACGACGTAGGCCTTGTTGGTCTTCCATCCGTTGTAGTAGTGGATGTTGTTTGACTGTTCATCCCAATACTGGTTTGAGAACTCGTCGAAGAGCCGCACGATTGAGTCATCGAGAGATTCAAGCATCGACTGCGAAAGCTCGAGCTGCATCTGCTTGATGTTCGCGACGTTGAACTCGTAGCGGCCCAGCTCATCGATTCGACTCTGGTAGTCGCTCCGCGTCTTCGATGTGAAGAGCCGGCCAAACTCTGAGGCCTGAAAGAGTTCTTGCCAGTACTTCATGCGGGTACGGTGCACAAGAACATTCCGGTTATTGCCGTATCGCTCCCCATCTACGGTCACCTCGATCATGGACCAGTCCTTAGTACTAAAGCTCTTGCTGAGTAGCGGCTTCAGCGCTTCGTATTCGTCAAGGAACTTCAAACCCGCAGCAACCTCCAGCTCGTAGCGTCGGACAGCCCCGCGAATATAGTCGCCTTCGACTACTTCGCCGGTATAGTCTTCCGCCTGTTCCTCAAGCTCCTGTGCCGCAACGAGGTTTCTTAAGATGTCGCTCGTTGCCTGGCGCTTCGGGACCGTGAGGCTAATTAGTGCAATTTCTACGCTGGTCTTTCGGTCCGCATCCGTGAAACCGTCCGAGATGTACTCAATGTCTGCGCCGTACTCCTCAAGTAGTGCCGTAAGTTCTCGGCGACTATTGGTGTAGGGGTTTCGGATGCTTTCCGCGTTTAGAAGGCAGACGATCTGGCCGCCGTCTCTCTGCAGCTGCAGCGCCTTCAGTAAATGCTTATCGCCATCTGAAAAGGGCGGGTTCATAATGACGAGGTCGTAAGTGCGGTACGTCTGAAAGTCGAGGAAGTCATGCGCTATTGGTTTATAGCCTTTACCTGCTAGGACCATAGATAGCTCGGCGTCTAGTTCGATGGCATCGATAGAGATCTTACGTCCGTACCTGGTGCGTTCTGCCATATATTCGATGATGTCGCCCCGGCCTGCTGACGGTTCGAGAATGGACTCGACCGCATCCATCTGCACCTTTTTCAACCATGCGTGTAATGAGTGTGTGAGGCGTTGGGTAAAAGTCTTTGCCGAACATTAGACGAGCCTCACGCGGTACGTTTCTACGTGGCTGTAGATGCTTGCGCCCTCACCGTATCCAGGATTGTAGCGGCCGCCCTGGTTTTTGATCTTTTGCAGCTCCTCGACTGTTGGCTTGAACCATTCGCTTACGTCAGGGCTCATACCGTCGATCATGCTGTCAAAGGATGCGCGGCGTTGTAGTTCTATCTCACCCCTTCGCGCTTTTGCATATAGTTGATTGAACGTCATTCTGATATTCTCCAGTTATCTTTATTACTCTCCTATTATCTGATTAACTGCGAACATTTGCAATAGAATTAACCCCTGTTAAGTTGTAGTTAAAGCTACTTAAGACGCGCGGCATAGCCTTCGATATGATCCACCGCGAAAAGGTGCTCATACTCCCCCAGCTTGCCATGCATGTAGTTCTTGAGGTTCACGAGGCCGAGGTCAGTGTCAGCCAGGAACAGGACTTCAGGCACGGGGTCTATCTCCGCTTTGGTCACGCCCCTATAGACGGCCACATAGTCACGAATCTTTCGCTCAATCTCCGGACGGTTCTCTTTATCCCGGTCTACCTCTATCCAGAGGCGCAGCTGCTCACTGGTGGCTATAAGTTCAATGTCTGCAAAGAAGTCAGGTCGGACCGTCACCCCGGCAAGCTTCATGTGGGTGTCCGGCTCCGTGTAGTAGCCCCGTATCTTGATAGCGCCCGCATCTTCTTGCTCGCAGAGCTGAACAAAGGCGTCAGCAACCTTGAGACGGTGCTCTGAAACAGCAGAGAAGCGCGGCCTACTATATTTTCCTCTCTTACCAAGGAACAACCAGCCATTGGCACCAAGCTGGTACACAGCTGGACCCGTTCCCCGGCCATGACCGACCACGGCACGCTGCCCCATGCGGATAAGGTACTTCTCGGCAACTAGTGCTTTCTGTGCTCTTCTAAATGAAGTTTCGCTACCAGCATCACCAAATAGTAGGGCTTGTATCTGCTTACTATCGAGCTGCCCGAAGCTATCTACGAACCGCAAAATGTCGGCATGTCGGGCATTCATACGCATGTCCGCAGTATAGAACAGGTTAGCCCCGCGCCCTATACCCGGTTCTCCCTTGTGCTGACGTGGTCTGAGTGTGTCGCCAAGGACACATCAGCGACACGTCTAGCGACACACGGAAAAATGTCTACTTCTCCACACCCACTGATGCCTTTTCTACATCAGCAATTCTATTGCAATTCTGAACGCTTCGATCATAATGAAGCTCAGCACACGGGCCACACCCCGAAAGCGAAGATTAACAAGCTGGACTAACAACTAAACAAGAAAGGAGGGTCTATGAACGATCCCCAGTATCCAGAGCGCCAGTACGGCCTAGAACGGGCCAACATGAGCATTGACCCGCCTGCAGCGTTCAAGAGGGCTATGAAGCTCTACCAGGCACACCACAAAGCCAAGTTCGGCTATCCACCCTCACAGACTGACGTGATCGTCACTTCAGTACTTCAACACAACGATAAGTTTCGCCGCATCTTTCAAGATGAGGAGAAGAAGGGAAGCAAGTATGGCAAAAGGTATATTGATTGCGTCAAGACACAGCAAGCTGGTAAGTCGGCACGCTAAATCACTGGCTGCCATCCGTTCTCGTCGCGAGGCGGTGAAGAACAGGGTTTACGTAGCGAAGCGTCGGGAGTTCACTGTATGAGTGAACCAGTAGAAAAGACCGACACCACCGTAGACTCACTCTTCGAAAACATCCCGGAAGATATCGCAAAGGCTCTAATCGGCCTCCAAGGCGAAGTGCAAGCACTCGGTAAGACCGCTAAGAACGATCACTTCAAGAACACCTACGCGCCCCTCGATGAAGTCATGGACAACGCGCTACCGCTGCTCTCGAAACACCAGCTGGGGCTCATGCAGTGGCCGGTGACGGATCAGGACAAGCACTACCTTCGGACCACCCTCTTCCACGAGACAGGCGTGAGTATCAAAGGCGATATTGAGCTGCTGCTCGTAAAGCGTGATCCCCAGGGACTCGGTTCAGCGATTACCTATACTCGCCGCCAAACAGTCATGGCAATACTAGGCCTCTCTGCTAAAGACGAGGACGACGACGGCAATAAGGCGAGCAACAACTTGCAGCCGGCTAGCCCCGAACAGATCGAGTACATCAGTCAGATGTGTAAAGACCTGAAGTATCCGGAGGACCAGGTTCAGAAGCGATTGCGCACGGTGAAGACCGAGGAACAAGCTGTCGTCGCCATCCATATTCTTCAGCAGGCAGTAAGCCAGCGAGCTAAGAAAATAGCGACTGACGCAGATGCCGCCAAGAAAATACCGGTAGAAGCGGAAAATCAGGAACCGACCAACCGAGATACTGAGGGGGCTGTAAAACAACGCCTTCAGAGCTTCGGCTTCGCGTCGACCAAGTACATATCAGCCTTCATCATGACACAGACGAAGAAGCCGTTACTGGGCAACTGTGGACCTGAAGAGCTAAAGATTCTCAACGAAGTCCTAGATCGCGTTGAACGCGGGGAAGAGAAACTTCCTGGGGATTGGCTGGAGGCAACGTCCCAGGGTGAGGAGTCAACTGCATGACAGAAGCACTTACCCGAGATGAAGTAATCCGCACAGTCATCATCGACCGTGCGGAACTACTAGCAGCAGATCAGCTACTCGACCTGGTAGATCATCTACCCGTCGATATTGAAGAAGCAATCAAGGACTTCAGCGGCACAGTGGAGCTAACTGCTGCAGAGCAGAAGGTCCTAATCAAACACAACGTCAGCATCGCCTGGGAGCTCCTCGAGTTCGCCAAGGAGAAGGAGCTGTACGGACCAAACTTTAAGGTGGGTAGGCCACCAAGGAACAAGTAGACATGTCAAACAGCAAAGTCACAGCTAAGGAGTTTCAGGCTATAAAGAGGCGATTTAAAGATAAAGCCACTGCCAAAGAGGTACAGGCCGAGTTCAAGCGCGGCGAGACAGTCATTCGTCGCATCAGGAAGGCTCGCAGCTGGCCAGCTTACCAAGCAGAAAACAAGGCTCGCACTGAACGCCGTGAAGCCCTAATTGCTTTAGATAAGCAAACTCAGTCTCAGTCCTTCCAGGCCATGCCGATCATCAACATTAAGGCTAGCGCGGAAGATCCAGACAAAGAACGAGCCGATCGTCTCCAGCGCGAGCTAGAGGGTTACCACAAACGAGATGCTCGCGAACTCGCAAAGAAGGCGAAGCAGGAACGTAGCCTCATTGGACGCTTCCTGGCCCGTTTTAGGAGGACCGTCTAAATGCCAGGAACAGTCGAAGGCGGCAAGAAAGCTGCAGCCAAGAATTTAGCCAACGATCCTAACTTCTACGCTAGGATCGGCCGTATTGGTGGAAGCAATGGTCGCACAGGTGGCTTTGCAGCTAATCCAGAATTGGCGCGCATCGCAGGTGCAGTGGGTGGTCGTAAGAGCCGCCGCAAGAAGACGGTCGCATGAGTGATCAGCAGCTACCAATGTTTGACCTGGCTGGCGAAATGAACCGAGCAAATCTCCGTTTACGGACGAAAGCAGGCGCATTGACGGCCAGTACTTTGAAGGCTGTCCAGTGGTACTGCATCGAGCATGGACTAAAACCTGACGCCTCTAGCGCACTTCCGCTGCTGCAATTTACGGATGCTGCTGGCAACCATCACGAAGCCGACATTGCGGACGTGGTGGCTGCCTACGCTGACTTCAAAAAGGAAAAGCACGGCAAGCGCCGCAGCGCCTAGTAATCCCCCGGCCTTACACAGCGCCGGCAGACGAAGGTAAGTGATCCCAGGTCATCGTCTCGCTTCAGCTCACGCATGGAGCAAGGAAAGGCCGACCACTTCTCGCACTGAAAGCAGTAGTGCTCATTCAAGCCATTCTCGACCATCCAGGCAACGACACGACGCCGAAGAGGATCACCAGCAACAGCGGGAGCGCGTTTAGGACGAGGACCAAGATACTTATTCACGGCCTTCTGAATAGCCCGCTCCCCCACGCTTAGTCCCAGGTCTTCGATGATCTCTGAAGCAGTCTTGCCCGATTCGGCAAGAGCGAGGACTTCGTCTAGATCATAGTGGCGGCGTGGCATATATACGACTAATTATAAAGGAGAGCCTATGAACAAAGAACAGTACAAGATCGTCAAGACGATCCTGAATATGGGAGGCGACCCTAAGAAGTTCGCGAAGTTGCTCAAGGTTGAGCTGTCGGAAGTGCTTCGCGTCCAACACACAGCAAGCTTTGATGCATACGAGCAGCAGGGCAAAGAGCCTCTAGACATGTCGGACTTCCTCAAAGCCTTCGGCCTTTAGGCATAGTTCGCGATAGTGTGCATCAGCAAATGACCATTGTCCGACCCATAAAAGGCACCTGTTAACAGAGGTCAGGCAGTGAAAACCCATAGCAGCCCATCGTGGCGCTGATTCTGCAACTAGACAAACAAAGCCGAATGTTGCGTCGTAGCCATGTTTTACAGGCTTAGACCATCAACACCGAACGCCGTCAAGTGACGGCAAAAGCTCGGACTTTTCCACAGGAAGGTGGTGAGCAGTTACACAACTAAATAAGGAGAAATCAAATGATCAGTGAAGAACTAACCAACAAACGAGCCGAAGTTACGTTGAAGCTTATGGGTGACCTGTCCGCTTCCGTAGACAACCTGCTGAAAGAGGGCAAGGCAGTAGAAGCCAGCAAGGTTGCTGACTCACTCACCCTGCTCATCGTCAAGACGCATGAGGTTGAAGCAGTCAACAGCGTCGCTGACAGCGCCGAGCGCGTCGCCCGAGCCCATCGCCTCGGTCGCAAGCATGACTTGGGAGACCTTGAGTAATGGGTGCCTACGACGACATCCTCAGGGAGCACATGCATAGTTACGTCTTTGGCACTACGACGGAGAGCTCAACTCCCAAGCAGAAGTACAGCTGGGTCGACGGATTGAACCGCTGCCCTAAGTGCGACGAGGACGTTACTGACTGCAGGTTCTACTGCAACGAGTGCGATTACGGCAAAGACAAGAAGACGAAGCCACCGAAGATGCAGGGGTACGAGTTCATCGTCACCGACGAGTTCCCGCACGGCAAGTACTTCCGTTCCGCTGACAAGAGCTTGTTCGAGACAGTCATCATGGAGCCCTACAAGAAGCAGATGATTGTCGAAGCACTCTCACTCGTGGAGAACAACGACCTGATCTTCAAGCAATGGGGCTTCGAGGACACGATCGAGAAGGGGACCGGCGTCTCACTGCTGTTCCACGGGCTTCCTGGAACCGGCAAGACACTGATGGCCCAGGCCATCGCTGACTACCTCGGCAAGGAGCTGGTGACCATCACCGCCGCTGAGGTCATGGACAAGTACGTCGGTGAGACCGAGAAGAAGATTGCTCAGATGTTCGACAAGCATGCAGAGGATGTCATCCTCTTCGATGAGTGCGACTCTCTGCTGAACAGTCGCGAGAATGCCCGCGCATCCTGGGAGGTGTCCCAGGTGAACGTGCTACTCAACAAGCTTGAGAATCATCGCGGCGTCACCGTCTTCACCACTAACCATTCCAGCAACCTAGACAAGGCTCTCGACCGACGTATCGCCGTCAAGGTGAAGTTTGAGATGCCGAGCCAGGAACTACGTAAGCAAATCTGGCAACGTATGTTCCCCAAGAAGGCACCACTGGCTGCTGATATCGACTGGGATCTCTTGGCTGCTTACGAGGTGACAGGTGGCTACGTGAAGAACACCGTTCTTCGGGCTGCTCGCATCGCTGCCTTCCGTAAGCAGAAGGAGATTACCTTCGCCGTGCTGAAGGAAGCCCTGAAGCAAGAGCTGACGGCGCTCATGGAGTACGAATCAACCGGCGCCGATTCAGAGCTGGCAGAAATACCGGTCAAGGACCAGGCAAAGGCCTTGGCCAGATAGCAACAAACGTAAGGACGGCTAGGACCGTCAAGGAACAACAAGATGTCACTATACGAAATACACGATCTAAGTAAGTACAAGATCGAAAAGAACATACCAGTGCCGCAGCGAGACTCAAACACGAGGCGCATGGTTCAGATAATCGGAAAGATGGAGGACGGCGACAGTATCGTTCTTCCAATCGAACTGCTCAACGTCACGAGAAACGTCACCGCCGCGTCAGAGAACAAGTTTGCAATCCGTGAGATCAAGAACAAGCACGGTGCCGTCGAACGCTTCCGTGTTTGGAAGAACCCGTTCTTGACGGACGAGACAGATAACTAAGGACGGCTAGACCGTCAAGGAACAACCACATGGAAACGGACTACGTTGAGTTCACGACCATAGATACTCCTGCGGCTGAGCGAAAAAAGCTCGATGTAGGAGACATCTTCATCAATCAAGCGAAGTGCCTGGCCTGTGGCTGGATCATTCGCAGCAAGAATCGTCACGACTACCGCTCCTGCAAGTGCGGGAAGCTCAGCATCGACGGCGGCAGCTGGTACCACAAGCTAGTCGGCAGCGACCTAGAGACCAACGCTGAAAGCCACGTTGTCTATTATCGCGAGCTTCATAAAGACGAGGACGACGAGTCATGAGCCTCTTCCAGCGAATCCTCCACAAGCTCGGGTACTGCCCACGGCAGCAAGCTAACTGGCCATGCAGCGGTGAGCCAGGTCGCTGCGGATGGGAGTGGAAGTCATGAGCGACAACACACTAATCGCGGTCGCGTTCGTCGTGAGGATACTCGGAGGCGTCGCCATAGTACTTGCCGGGGCTTACCTGCTAATGAATCAGCACCCCGTTGCCGGTGGCTGGACGATTTTCGGCGGCCTACTTATCGCAACTGTTTCCATTAGCAACTCAGGAGGCGAAAAGTCATGAGCGAACTAGCTCCACGACCGAACGATCTTGAAACACAGATCAAAGAGAAGTTCGCCGGCTACACAGACGGCCAGATCATGCGCCGCATGGAATCAGCCGAGGCCTTTCGATCTGATGATGAAGAGTACGAGCTCACCCGCCGTCTCGGAGCAGTCGGTCTTTCCTGGCGATGGTCATCACGGAACAAAGTGCTGATCTACGACCCAGCGGAGGAACTACGCGATGAGTGAGCAAAAGACCCAAGAGTTCAGAGCTCGAATAAAGACCATCAGGAACATGGCAGCTGCTCCGGAGTCACGCGAGATCTGCTCGCTGCTGCTGGAGTTAGTCGATCACTTGGGGCAACCGGATGAACCGGAAGAGTGTGGCTTCACAGGGAATAGCAACGTAAAGGCGGCTGAGCCCGTCAAGGAATAACTCGTATGGGAGAACTCGTACTCATATTCGCGCTCATCGGATTCGGCCTATCGGCGTTCGTGTCTGGATTCAAAGTGGGGAGACGGCGATGAGCCTGCTGGACCTACTGAAGCCGGCACCTAAGGAGTCACAGACTCACCGGATCTTGAAGCACCTGAAGAAGAACGGCAGCGCCACTAACCGAGAGTTGAACCGCTACTGCTACCGATATGGCGCTCGACTGCACGACCTTCGAGCTGAGGGCCACATCATTCTGTCTGAGCAGATTAAGGGTGGGCTTTGGCGATTCGTCTATATCGGTCACGAAGATGACCAGGAGAAAGCAGCATGAACGTCGCCTCATTAGAACCGTGCAGGGAGCTGTATGCGCTCGGCGGGTGGAAGGACGGCGTGGAGCACGTCTACTACTCAAATGCCGGAGAAGTAAATGCTGAGAACGTCTGGCCTCTAAACGCTGTGTTTGACAAGCCTGGCAACGTCCCCGCCTACGACCTCGGCTATTTGCTGCGGAATCTCGGTAAACCTACGAGGGTACTTGTCGTCAGAAACAGTTTTGACAAATGGTTCGCTAAAGCTGAAAACGACGCAACAGGCACGGTCTGGGAAGCGCAAGCTGATAGCCCAGAAGACGCTGCGACCAAGCTAGCCATCAAGCTCTTCGAGCAAGGCATCCTGACCAAGGACGGTGATCGTGAGTGAGCACTACGTATCAGTCCGCGACGAGTTTCGGCGAGCCAGGGACCGCGCTGCCGCAATAGAGCGCGAGCATGCAGCCGTCGATAGCTACTACGAGCTGGACGAGATTCAGCTGGTGCACCGCTACGACGAGGTCCACGAACTAGAACAGTGGGATCTCCTCGACGAGCAGCGTCAGATGGTGGCCTTCATCAGCAACGCCTTGCTGAACCGCATCGAACACAAGATCAGCCCAAGCTTCCGGCAACAGCTAGAGCAAGAGGCACAGCAAACTAATCAACCTGAGGAGGTGACGTGGGTGAATTAATCCAACTACATAACCGAGAACGAGAAGAACCAGCTAAATCGCTCTCACTAGAGCTGCGCTTAGAAGCTCGTGTGCTCGACGGCTACCAAAATCTCGGCCCTGCCGACCTGATCGCTAAGGCTGAACACTATCTAGAGCTTGAGCAGACGGATCTGACTCCGCGGCAGCGTCAGGATGTCGAGACAGTTCTGAATTACGTGCTAGGTGAAATGGAGATGCGTGACGCGGAGGGTGCGTGGTGATGACAAAGACTAATCCACCCACCGGACAAGACCACACGAGGCAGGAGGCGAAGAAGAGGCTAGAGATCCTTATACCCAGAGGCCAGCTAAGAGACGAGGATAGTGTCCCATATAGCAACGATGTCCTCTGGTCGCTCATCGACCAACTCATCGAAGCGGAAGCCACACGCCGTGTCGCTTATGAATTGCGCCAAGTGCAGTCTTGTGAAACCTATGCACGGCAAGATGCGTACATGAAGCAGCGACTAGCAGAACTTGAGTCACAAGGAGAGCAGGGATGAAGTACTACGAGAAGCTGTTTATATTGGGCTGGCTTGCAGGAGTGATCGCCTTTGTCGCCTGGGTATTCATCACGCACTAGGCCGGAGCGAGACTATTGACTAAAAGGCCTGGATAATTCATCATCTGGGCAGGAGAACTACTATTAGTAAACTATCCGATCTGAAGTTGCACTTCGAAAAACTAGACTCTGAAGACTTCTTTGTCCAGCTCGCCAAGACGAACAAGCGACGGAAGCTTCAGTCATCCAAGTAGAGAACTATCACGGTGCTCGTCGTATCCCCTCGGGGAGACGTAAAAGACCATGCTTCCATTTTGCAGCACCGGATATTCTCCACGTTCCATCCAGCGTCATCAGTCCCAATAGCCGCGAGTCATCGTGGTCCCAAAGCTGGTGGCGCTTGATGGGTAGACGATTGCTGTATTCGTCTACTTAGCACATTCTGACTCAATTGCATGGGATCTCCTCCCGCAATAACCACACAACACTCGCACCAGGTACCTATCAATTCGTTTGTCCTGGTGCACCTCGTCACGCTTACCAAGGGTCGCAAATCTCTTTGGCCGGCGTGACCGGGTAAAAGGACCCCTCATGACGTATGGCTGTAGAACGCCTCTGCAAGATCTGTGGCACCCACATCCGGGTCTACAACACCATTCAGAACAAGTGCCGCGAGTGCACGCTCAAGAACACTAAGCCAATCCCCCAGCGCGGCAAGCACGCCCATCTGTGGGCAACCTTCCGTGACAAGGTGGCTATCCCGTACCTGGATAAGAAGTACGGACATGTGTGCAGTAAGCCGGGTTGCTCAGTCACGACCAATCTCGACGTCGACCACATCAAGAAGCGTGGCTCCAACCCCGGCCTTCGATACGACGTGAAGAATCTCCGCTACCTGTGCCGGCCCCACCACATTGAAGAGACCGATCAACTTCACTGGTCAAAGAAGTCCTGATCGCGGGCTTCATCCTGTCCTCAACCGAGGCCAGGTAAATCCCACGATCGAAGGAAGTGGTTCGCGTGATCCACGCAATCCTCGTCCCAGCGGACGAAGAACGGCCCCTTTACAAATTGGAAGTGAACGACCTCTCCGGCATGCAGGCAGCGGTTGGTGGCCTCATCGAAGCCATCGACCTCGGCCCTATTGGTTCCACCTTCTTCGTGAACGAGGAGGGCAAGATCAAGCGCGAGCCGGTAAACCGTCGCGCAACCCTGATGTGGTGGCTGCTCAACCCGAGCGCTGTCCACATGGATGTAATCGTTGGCCCCGCCCTCCTTGTGGGAGCGCCTGACGAAGACGGCAACAGTACGGATGTCCCCAAGGATGTCACCAAGCTGCTGTTTGAAACCAAGTCCTACAAGGCCGAGTTTCAGACATACGACGACAGCAACCGGTTCTACGGCAACCAGCGCCGCTTTGAGAGCTACTTTGAAGCGATCAACCACGCGCTGGGCAAGGCCGAGTCTTGGACCGCAGTTCAACGTGTCCGCGTCGTCCCGGCTGAGGACTGATCCTAATGACCACTCAGCGGCTCACAACGCCGCCTCACTGGTCTGATCTGCTCAAGACGGCACTAGAGCTGCCTGGGCAGGCTGGGAACACGTACAACCGCTTCAGGCGGTTCTCACTGGGCAACCAAGCACTGCTGATGATGCAGGGCGTTATGGAGCCGGTGCACACCTACAAAGGCTGGCTCTCGCTGAACCGACAAGTCAAGCGAGGCAGCAAAGCGAAGGTGATCTACGTACCCATGTTTCGCAAGGAAACGACAGAGAAGGGCGACGAAGAGAAACGGCTATCCGGCTTCAAGCTGGTGCCGTCAATGTTCGGCGTCTCCGAAACTGAAGGCGACGATCTACCGGAGTACGAGCCGCCAGAGTGGAGCAAAGAGCGTGCGATGCAGAAGCTAGGTATTACCGAGGTGCCATTCACGGTGCTTGATGGAAACTGCCAGGGCTTCAGTATCGGCAAGTCCGTGGCGATCAATCCGGTCGCCAAGTACCCCTTCAAGACGCTGATTCACGAGTGCGGTCACGTTGAACACGGCCACACAAGCGAGGAAGGTCTGAAAGAGTACCGCGTGCATCGAGGAATTATGGAGTGCCAAGCAGAGGCCACAGCCTACTTGGTTCTCAATGAACTCGGTGCAGTTGACCAGTTCGACCCCGCAGAAAGCCGGGCATACATCGCTGGATGGCTTCGAGGTGAAGAACCACCTGAGCAAGCCATCAAGCGTGTGTTTTCCGTCGCCGACCGCATCATCAAGGCAGGTTTGGAAGAACCGGAAGGAGATGAACCTAATGTCGAGGGCAATCTTGATACCAGCGGACAACTCCAGGCCGCTTGAGGTTTGTGAGTTCGCGGACATCAAGGCCATGGAGGACGTGCTGGGTGGCACTGCCGAACGGTTTGCCATGAATCGGCCGGATGCATCGCTATTCCGTAACGAAAGCGCGCCGTACCTGGATCTGCCGACCAACCGGAGGGCGACGTTGGCGCTTTGGTGCCATGCCACCTCTCGGAGAGGAAAGCAACCAATAGTAGGTGACTCAGTTCTTACTGGGCCGCTCACTGAGCAAGGTGACCTACAGGACGTTCCACAGTGGTACGCAATGCTGTTCCTTGAGACGGACCGTTACAAGGTTCATGCACAGCGACTTGAAGACATGGCTTGGCGAGAGCACGAGCGCGTCTTTGAGGATTGGCAGCAGGCGTACACATCCGTCTTGCTGCACGCTGAGAGGAACGCGATGGTAGTGCATGTCCGTGTTGTTCCTGCTGACTAGATCGTGGAAGAGCCTCAGTTCAAAAAACTGAGGCTTCTTTCATTGGTAGGAAAAGTTTAAGAGGGCAAACTCGCCGTGAAGCTCGATAGCCCATTGGTCATACATCCACGCTGCCTCTAGCTCATCATCACAGCGTCCGATGTAAAAGCGCTGTCCATCGACGTTGATGTATGTCATCCAAGGCTTGCCGTTAGAACGACCGGTCTTAGCAACTCCCTTGTACTTCGATGTACAACCCTCAAGGGGCTTTCTATTCATTCCATTCTGACCCTTTGTAGCAAGTCGAAGATTAGACCGCCTGTTATCAAGTTTGTCGCCGTTGATATGATCTACATACTCGTGCCGTAGGAGCTGCCTCTCTAGAATGCGCTCCATGATCAGCCGATGCATCCGCATAGGTGTACCGCCAGGCGTGCCACTGTAGCACTTCGCATAACCCGTATCCCCCAAGTGCCACTGACGGGTTGCTGCCCACTTCATATCGCACTCACTGACTTGAACTCTGCTTCTTGTGATTGCCATTATCGGCATGATTCTCCTTTCCTGCTCGGAGATCATGCTTTATAATGAAGACATGATAATCCCGTGGCAGCGGGGTTATTTTTTATGTCCTAATTATCTCATTCTTGCGTGCAATTTAAAAGGGAGTACTTGCGCGAGCTAGGCTCCAGCGCAAGTACTCCCGGTAGATGTGGATCACACAGCCCTTCTTGTTCAGTCGCCTTGAGGGCGATACCCGTTACGGCGACCCCTGATCGAGTCGGCGTTTGCCAGGACTTCCTCAGTAGCAACCTTCTCGAAGTCACCCTTGTTGACGATGATCTCTTCCGAGCTTCCGTCAGGGTGGCGCAGTTCCAGTTCAACCACGTTGGTCACGCGCTTGAGTGGAGCCAGCTCTTCAGCCGTTGCGTCAAAGAGTTTCCCGAGGCTGCGAACAACCACGGTGATAACTTTGTCGTCATCAACGATCTGTCCGCTGATGTCACTCGTGCGCTTGGACACGTATCCCATCTTTTTCACCTCCTAATAGGAGCGGTACGAGTAACTACGGAATTGCAGTCACTTCTGCCGCGTATTATGAGGCAAAGCTTAAATAAGTCAACAAAAGAGCGTATAATTATACGTAGATGAATGAAGGTTTTAATTTACACGATTTCGTGAAGAATAGCGCAGCTTCTAGCGGCGTTCCAGTTCGCGTGAAATCAAAGGATACTCTTCGGGCAATCGCCCGGCTCATCCAGCGCTAAGGCCGATAGTCCGTAGGGTGGCGCTTCTGATACGTCCAGCTATCCCGGTAGATGACCACGCCTAGTGCAATCAGATAAGCGACGATAAGAGCAATGAAGGCAGTCCATACAGGGATGCCGATAAGAGACGCTATTCCCATAGCGATAAGCAGGACCACGAAACCGAATATCGAGGCGACAATCATGAGCTATTTTCGCACCTATAGCCGCCTGTTGCTATAGGGATAATGCTCGTTAGTCCCTAATTCACTTTTGCCTAGGGCACAGCAATGCCTGGCTACATGGCGGCATCTGCCATGATCGAGGTGACTTCCTCTTTCCGGAAGACCTCACGGCCTGAAACATGACGCCAGATCACGTGATCGAGTCGCCTGGGCTGGGTTGGGTAGAGCTCGGCAACCTGCGTGATCAGCTCAGCGGTTTCCATAGGCGTCAGCTTCTTTGCATCAAGCCCTGCGTGCTTCGCCACGAACCGGATCACCATTCGGTCAGGCTTCACTGACTGGAAGCCGGCCAGGATCAGCAGGTAGTTGTACGTCACTCCTGACCGCTGGCTGGGCAGGTCCAACCAGGTCTTCTTCAACGTCTTTCGGCGCTCTTTATTGGCGTACGCGGCTCGCAGTTCATCCTGCGTGGTGATCTGAAGATCTTCCCCCTCCAGCCGCTCGGCAGCCATGCGGATGACCTCTGCCTTGAGTGGAGCGTTTTTCTTCGTGTGTGCCGGTTTCCGGTTGTTGACGAGTTCAGCCCACCCCGCACTCCCTCCAGCCTCTTTGAAGGTCTGTAGCAGTTCGCTGGTGCCGTCCCGGTCAGCATCCCCGCCCTGGGCTTTTCTGTAGGCGCGATATGCGTTCACGACATTGATGACGGCCTTGTACTTGGAGCCCGTGGAGTAGATGGAATCGATGATTGAGAGGGCAAGGCTATCCGGGTAGCCGTCTGCCGTAATCCATCGAGACTCATCCTTAAAGATGGAACGGCACACTTCAGTCAGTCTTTGGGCTTCTCCAGCGAAGTCAGTCGTCATTTCGCGACTGTAGCAAGGTTTGATCAAGAGTCTCAGGACTCAGATATGAATACCAACGCAGCTCATCGAGAGTGCTGGGGTTGATAGAGAAGCCAGTCTCCGGATCGAAGGAGCAGACTGGCTCACTCCCCTGGCGTTCAACCGAGGAGGCTCCGCCGTCGTAGGGAGTGAGGTCATCACTTTCCATTGCCGTCTCCTAAGGAACGCTTGTTCTGCCATCCGTGCTTTTTCTTGAACCGGTGAAGGAGCCGCATTTGGTCTGACTTGGCGACAGGCCACAGCAGCCAGGAGTTGTGCGTAATCTCGTCCCTCTGCCACGAGACGATCATCGTATTGACCGTGGTTTCAGACCGATGAGAGCCATCAACTGAAGCCGGGTACTCCTCTCTGTCATCAGGACGGTGGAAGTCGCCTACACGTACATCCCTGTTGCCGCTTGGCCGAAAGTTTCCAATGCCCTCTTCGTTGTGCATGAAGATGTACGTTTGATAGCCCCCGGGATTACCGAAGGAAGCCGATTCGGCATAGGCCCCAGATCTGGCACCACTGGACTCGTACTTACCGGAGGGCGTGGCGAGAAGCTCGCCAAACGTGACTCGACCAAGCTTTCCCTTGGCCTGGCCAAAAGTGACATCTTCTAGATCCCACCAAAACTTCGGGTCGGTAATGGTGACGGACCAGGCTTCAAGCCGATCCTCGATCCTCCTGGTTACGACCCAAGCGTGCGGCGTTGAGAAAATGTGGTCAACCCATTTGGGCTTCTCGTCATCCTCGACCCAGATGCCTGGAGGTTCATGGTTCTCAAAGACAGGCGTACCCAGAAGATTCTCTACGTACTGAGATGTCGCCCCATTGGCCAATTGGTTCAGCTTGTTGCGCCAAACCGCCCGGCTCCCACGGCCCTTCAGATACCAGTTTCTGACTCCGGCTCCGATTGTCCGGGAAGCAATCAGAGCAGCCAGAATCGCACCGATCAACTTCAGAGTCTCAACAAGGTCCACCCTGCAATGATCCGTGAGCGGCGTGCCATTACTGGGGAACGGCGCTCCGACTGGGGTGACCTAGGTGATTTCGTTGACGCTGAAGCGGGGTATGCCCTAGATTTGACGCCTCGTCCAAAAACAGGACGCCCCGGTGCGCGCGGGAGGCAGCGCCTGGCCTGGGGAGGCCCGAACCGCCGCCTATGATGGCTGCGGCCGTAGCCGAGTGGTGCGGGCTTTCGAAGGGAGGCCGCCGCAGCAGCTGGACCGCTGACGACGGCAGGCCGCACAGTGAGTGGATGGCAGTGACTTCCATGGCCTCGTGGTCCCCCAGGTCCGGCAGGAGTCCGGGGAGGCGCTCCGCCAGCATTGTTTTGCCGGCACCGGGAGGTCCGGTCAGGAGCAGGTGGTGGGCTCCGGCGGCCGCGACTTCGAGGGCCTGCCGGGCATCACCCTGGCCTGAGACGTCCGCCATGTCCGGATGCACCGCCGCTTCCTCCGGACCGTCGCAGGGAAGCTCAGGGTCTTCCGGTTCGAAGTCCAGCGCGAGTTCCTGCGGGTCTGCACCAGAATCCAGTGCCAGCCGGGCAAGGGTCCGGTATCCCCTGACGTTGGCGCCGGGCACCAGGGCGGCCTCCGCAAGATTTGCCTGTGCTACAACGACGTCCGGATACCCTGCCTGCACAGACGCCATAACGGCCGGAAGGATTCCACGGACCGGGCGCAGCCTGCCATCAAGTCCCAGCTCCGCGATAAAGACGGTATTGCCGGTGGGCTTGATATCGTTCGCGGCGCGGAGCACGGCCATGGTGACCGCGAGGTCGAACCCGGACCCTCGTTTAGGAAGGGAGGCAGGAATCAGGTTCGCGGTAATTTTCCGGCGGCTGAGCGGAATACCGGAGTTTTTGGCGGCAGACCGGATGCGTTCCTTGGCCTCGTTCAGGGAAGCGTCCGGCAGGCCGAGGAGCACAAATGCCGGCAGCGTTTGGCCGATATCAGCCTCAACTTCCACGATGTACCCGTTCAGGCCCACCAGCGCGATGGAGTACGTTCTTCCGAGGGCCATTTATCCCACCCCCTTGAGGTGCTCCACGAGGGGTTCACCGGCGCCGCCGTCCACAACTGCGACCACGTCCACGCGCCGCAGGGGCATCCGCAACTCCCGGTCCCGGCACCAGGCGGAGCCGAGCCGGTGAAGTCGTGCAAGCTTCTCCGGGCCCACCGCTTCGAAAGGGTGGCCGTAGTCGAGGGAACGGCGCGTTTTGACTTCGGCAATAACCAGGGCGTCACCGTCGAGGGCCACGATGTCGATTTCGCCCTCGGTGCAGCGCCAGTTGCGCTCCAACACCAACATGCCCAGCGACTCAAGATAACGGGCCGCGAGGTCCTCGCCGTGCCGGCCCAACAGGTCTTTTGATTTCATCTTCTACCTCCGCAACCAGCCTGAGGCTGCAGGGTTGCAAAGGTAAGGGAGCCTGTTTCCTATGTGTACTAAGGCCCCTGTGCAGGAAAAGTCAGCAGTTAAGGAAGTGCCGGAAGCGCACGGAAGGCCGAGGCATGTCCGGGACTACTGGCCCAGGTCGACGTCCTTGGGCAGGGCCAGTTCCTCATTGCGCGGCAGTTCTTCCACGTTGACGTCCTTGAACGTGAGGACCCGGACGCTTTTGACGAAACGGGCGGACCGGTATACATCCCATACCCAGGCGTCCTGCAGGGTCAGGTCGAAATAGACCTCACCGTCGGCACTGCGCGCCTGCAGGTCCACGTGGTTGGCCAGGTAAAAGCGCCGTTCGGTCTCGACAACGTAGCTGAACAGTCCGACGACGTCGCGGTATTCACGGTAGAGCTGCAGCTCCATGTCGGTTTCATAGTTTTCAAGATCCTCAGCACTCATGTTTCCATCTTGCACCATTGGCGGTGCCGCTGGTGGCCGTGCCCGGACGGAGTCAGGCTTCGATCCCCGGTTCGTCTTCGCCGGCAAGCCCGCCGTCCAGCAACTCCCCGCCGAGCAGGCGCCAGCTTACGCGGTGGTAGGGCGTGGGCCCTGCCGCCCGAAGGACATCCCGGTGCAGGACGGTGGCGTAGCCCTTGTTGATGTCCCAGCCGAAGTCCGGGTACTCAGCGTGAAGATTGCGCATCATCCTGTCCCGCTCCACCTTGGCGATGACGCTGGCGGCGGCAACGCTTTGGCACTGCATGTCGGCCTTGATCTTGGTGTGCACAGGCGCGTCGCAACCGGCGTCAAGAACCGGCCCGTCAAACAGCGACAGTTGATCCGCGGGTGAAAGCCAGTTATGGCTGCCGTCCAGAAGCACCAGGTCGGGGGTGACTCCCGCGGCCAAGATTTCCTGCCATGCCCGCGTTCCGGCCAGCCGCAGGGCAGCGATGATGCCGACGTCATCGATTTCCTGCGCGGACGCGTGGCCCACGGCCGAGGCGACACTCCACCGCCGGACCAGCGGGTCCAGCCGTTCCCGTTCTGCGGGGCTGAGGAGCTTGCTGTCCCTCACACCGGCGAGCGGCTTCTGGCGCTCCAGGTCCACCACCGCGATTCCGACACTTACCGGACCTGCAAGGGCGCCGCGTCCCACTTCGTCAACGCCGGCAACCAGCCGCGCTCCCTGGGCCTTGAACGTGCGTTCGTGCCTCAAGGTAGGGGCTTTTGAGGCTGCCTTCGGGGAACCGGTCCTTGCCTTGGCGGCGCCGGCCTGAACTGCGGAGGGCATGGTCAGGGCGCCGCCGGTACGTTCTCGAATACGTCCTCGTGGTTGTCGAGGGCAGTGATGCGGTTCAACGGCCAGGCGATGACCGCGGCCTTGCCTTCGAGGTCGGCGATGTCGATGAACCCGCCATCGGAGTCCATATGGGCCCTGGAATCGGCGGAGTGGTTGCGGTTGTCGCCCATTACCCACACCTTGCCTTCGGGGACAGTCACATCGAAGTTGCGGATCTGTGGAACCTCAGCGGAATTGACGTAGCTTTCGTCAATGGCAGTCCCATTAATGGTCACTTTACCGCCGGCATCACAGCAGACCACATGGTCCCCCGGCAGCCCGATGACCCTCTTGACCAGATGCTGTTCGGAGTTGTCCGGGAGCAGGCCCACGAAGGTCAGGCCGTCCTGGACCCAGGTGAACGGTCCTTCAGCCCTTTCCTCCGCAGCCGGCAACCAGCCCTTGGTGTCGCGGAAGACCACGACGTCCCCGCGGCTCAACGAGAACGGTTCGGGCACCAGGAGGTTGACGAAGATCCGGTCATCGATGTCCAGAGTGTTGACCATGGACTCGGAAGGGATGAAGAACGCACGGAACAGGAAGGTCTTAATCAGGAAGGAGAGCACCACGGCGATCACCACCACGGTGGCAATTTCCTTCAGCCAGGCGAGCACCTGGCTTCCGCCGGCCTTCTCCCCGGCCCTGGCTGCGGCGCGGCTGCCCGCCGCCTCGGGGGCAGGTACTCCGGAATCCGCGGCGGCTGCCTCAGGTGCGGCGCCGGCCCGGGACTCGGAAGCTCCGTCGGGACGCGGTTCGGGTGTCCGCGCGTGGTTCTCGGGCATCTACTGTCCGTTCTCTGTTATGGTTCCTGCCGCTGGCGGCCGAAGTACTTCAGCAAATCTATCAAGCGGCCAGATGATCTGGACCGGTCTGCCGACAACCCGGTCCACCGGAACCATTCCCCCGCCGGGAGCGCCGAGCAGGCTCCGGGAATCAGCGGACAGCGAGCGGTGGTCGCCCAGCAGCCACAGCCGCCCGTCCGGCACCTCGGCAGCGAATTTTTGCGTGCTGGGAGCGTCTCCCGGGAAAAGGTAGGGCTCAGTCAGCGGCTGGCCGTTGACCGTGATCTTCCCGTCGGGCCCGCAGCAGACTACCGTGTCCCCGGGCAGGCCGATCACCCGTTTTACGTAGGTGGTGTCGCTGCCGGTAAGGCCAAGCCATTGCGCCGCTGCCGCAATGGTGTCCACCAGCGGACCCTTGCCGCTGTTGAGCGGGGCGAAGGTTCCGCGTCCGTCGAACACCACGATGTCGCCCCGGCGGATCGGTTCGGCCCGGAAGTCGGTCCTGGACACCAGGATGCGGTCCCCGCCTTCAAGCAGAGGTTCCATGGACTCGGACGGTATGAAGTACACATCAAGCCACAGCGAGCGGACCAGCCCGCTGATGGCGACGGCCAGGACAAGGGCAAGGAACACAAAACGCCAGCCCGTTTTCCCGGGCTGGCGTTTTGTGTGGTCCATAAGTCCGTATCCTGGCGCTGGTGCATGGCTCCGGCGCTGGCCGGATACGGCTGCGGCCCTGCCTTTGTAGGTCCGCGAAGGACTTACTTGGCGGTGCTGAAGTCGCGCTTTTCCTTGATCTTCGCAGCCTTACCGCGCAGTGCGCGCATGTAGTAAAGCTTGGCGCGGCGCACGTCACCCTTGGTGACGAGTTCGATCTTTTCGATGATCGGGGAGTGTACCGGGAAGGTACGCTCCACGCCGACGCCGAAGGAAACCTTGCGGACCGTGAAGGTCTCGCGGACGCCGTTGCCCTGGCGGCCCAGGACGAAGCCCTGGAATACCTGGACACGGGTGTTCTTGCCTTCGATGATGTTCACGTGGACCTTGAGGGTGTCACCCGCGCGGAACTCGGGAACATCGGTGCGCAGCGAAGCTGCATCTACGGAATCGAGAATATGCATGATTTGCACTCCTGGTGAACGCCACGGGTCATTCACTTTGGGTCACGGCAGTCAAGCCCGGACGCTTTGCAGCGCTGCCGGAAATTACTGCCGAAAGGTAGGTCCGCCCCCTTGCACTGATTGAAGAGGACAGTTGTCTTAGCTGTTGGTTGCGCTCCCCCTGTGGCAGGTGCGGACCCAGCAGACACAAGGACCAATTTTGCCACACTCCGCCGGGTACGGCTAATTGACGCAGCCTTCCGGCGGAGCCGGTCCCCGATCAATCCGCGTGTTCACCCGGCGCGTCCGGGCGGCGCACCAGCCGGCCGCCGACGACGTCGTACCCCAGTTCCTGCAGCGCGGCGCGGTCCGTGCGGGGCAGCTTCCCGGCGTCGAACGTTTCGAGCAGGTCCGGGCGGCGCTCCGCCGTCCGTCGGAACTGCTCGCTGCGGCGCCACTGGGCGATCTTCCCGTGGTTGCCGCTGAGGAGCACGGCCGGCACCACACGATCCCGCCAGACGGAAGGCTTGGTGTAGACCGGGTATTCCAGCAGCCCGTCCGAGTGGGATTCCTCCACCAGCGACTCGGGGTTGCCCACGACGCCCGGCAGGAGCCGGCCAATGGCCTCTACCATGGCCAGTACGGCGACCTCGCCGCCGTTCAGGACGTAGTCGCCCAGGCTGACGGGGCGCACGGTGAAATGCTCCCGGGACCACTCGATGACCCTCTCATCAATGCCCTCGTAGCGTCCGCAGGCAAACGTGAGGTGTTCCTCCCCGGCCAGTTCGTAGGCCAGGGCCTGCGTAAACCGCTCTCCGGCGGGCGAGGGAACAATCAGGACCGGCTTCCCGGCGGCTTCCGGACGGTCAGCGGCTACGGAGGACAGTGCCTGCGCCCAGGGTTCCGGCTTCATCACCATTCCGGCGCCGCCACCGTAGGGTGTGTCGTCCACCGTCCGGTGCCTGTCCGTGGTGAAGGAGCGGAGATCGTGGACTCGGAGGTCCAGCAGCCCGTCCTGGCGCGCCTTGCCGATCAGCGACAGTTCCAGCGGCGCCAGGTACTCGGGAAAGATGCTGACGACGTCGATCCGCATTTACGCTTTGCCTTCAGTTTCCGGCGCCGCGGTATCGTCCGAGTTGACTTTAAAGAGGCCGTCGGGCGGAGTGAGGAGGATGAACCCTTCCTCGATGTTGACCTCGGGCACGATCTGCTCGACGAACGGAATCAGAAGCTCTTCCCCATCCGGGGTGGTAACCATCAGGAGGTCCTGCACAGGCATGGTGTTAAGTGCCGTTATCTTGCCTACGACGCGGGAGCCGACGCGGGCCTCAAGTCCGACCAGTTCGTGCTCGTACCAGCCTTCGTCATCGTCCTCGTCGAGCTCTTCGGTTTCGATGAAGAGCTTGGCTCCGCGGAGCGTTTCGGCTTCATTCCGGGTTTCAATTTCGTCGAAACCCAGCAGGAGGATGTCCTTGTTCCAGCGGGCGCTGCTCACGGTGAGCGGGCCTGCGGACACCGGTTCGACCACAAATTCAGTACCGGGCACAAACCGGTCCTCAGGGGCGTCGGTCAGTACCTGGACCGTGACTTCGCCGCGGATGCCGTGGGGTTTGCCGATTCGTGCCACCTGGAGCTGCATGTGTTCCTCTGTCTTGAATGTGGTTGCGGTGTTCCGGGGAAAGCACTCCGGCCCCTCCACCGCTGGTGGAGGGGCCGGAGCAAAACTGGTGGTGCTGAGCGCTCAGCGGCGGCGGTCGGTGTCGACGACGTCGACCCTTACCGGTTCGCCGCCGGCCAGGGCTGCCACAACGGTGCGCAGTGCGCGTGCCGTGCGGCCCTGACGGCCGATCACCCGGCCGAGGTCGTCCTGGTGGACCCGCACCTCGAGGGTGTCCCCGCGGCGGTTGCTCTTCGAGCTGACCTTGACGTCATCCGGGGAATCGACGATCCCCCGGACCAGGTGTTCCAGCGCTTCTGCCAGCAACTTACTCAGCCTCGGTGGTCTCTGCCTCGGCCGGTGCCTCGGCTGCGTCAGACTTGGATGCCTTCTTGGTGATGGCTTCCGGGATGATCACGGAACCCTTTTCCGGAGCAACGAAGGCGTCCTTCGGAGCTTTGGTTTTCAGGGTGCCTTCCTGGCCCGGGAGGCCCTTGAACTTCTGCCAGTCACCGGTGATCTTGAGGATCGCGGCGACCTGCTCGGACGGCTGGGCGCCGACGGACAGCCAGTACTGGGCACGCTCGGAGTTGACCTCGATGTATGAGGGCTCTTCGGTGGGGTGGTACTTGCCGATCTCCTCGATGGCGCGGCCGTCACGCTTGGTGCGTGAGTCCGCGACGACGATGCGGTAGTACGGTGCGCGCATTTTGCCAAAGCGCTTAAGGCGAATCTTTACGGCCACTTTTGTGGTCACTCCTGTTTCAGAAAGGGGTTGAACCCGGCGTTCTGCACCCGTGGGGCGGGCCGTACTTGCGGGTTCGAAGGACAGGATCCGGACGCGGAGAGAGGGGCCACGCGGATCGAGTACCTGTTTATTGTGCCAGATGAAGGCCGGGATTTCGACTTGGCGCCCCGCCTTCCGCTGCCCGGGATGCTTCGGGGGCGTCAGGAGGACCAGACGTACAGGCCGGTACGTTCCGTATCGTCGATTCCGCCGGCCAGTTTTGCCAGCTGCTGAACGTAACCGCGTGCCTCGTCTGCTCCAAACGGCATGTCGTCCTGGGCGGCCCACTGCTCGGCAACGTCGTCGAGGACGTTGCCCTCCCCCTCGGTTTCATAGGAGAGCAGGTCCGCCAGGGCACGGACCATGGCTGCGGGGACCGCCAGGAGCGAGTCGCTGGCCACATCCACCATGGTCAGCTCGTAATCAGCCCCGCCGGCGTGCACAGCAGTGCCCGCCAAGTCACCGAGCTGTTCCACTTCGAAATCGCTGATTCCCTGGATCCTGACGGCGTCGGCGGCAGGCGCCTGTCCGCCCTGGTCCAGGAGTGCGGCGCGCTTAAGCGCGCCATCGTGCGTGGCCACAAAGATTTCGGTGAAGCCCATGGGAATTGCCCTCATTCCGTCGACGGTACGGCCTTGGGGAGATCGGCATCCGCCGCCCCGGCCGTTCAGCTTCAGCCTATTACACAGCCCGCCGCTGCCTGGCGGCCGACCTGGGCGCGGGCACGCCGGCGTTAGTGGACCGCTACCCGGATGCGGTTGCGCCAGGGATCCTCGAACCGCAGTTCGGCGCCGGTGTGGTGCGCCGGCACGCCCGCGACCTTCAGCCTGTCAGCCAGCGCCCCGACGTCGTCGCCGGACGGCACCTCGATGAGCACCTCGCCGAGGCCGAGGGTGTCCTTGCGCGGGCCGGCACCACGGCTGTTCCAGACGTTCATGGCCATGTGGTGATGGTAGCGGCCGGCCGAGACGAACAACGCCTGCCCGTGCCAGCCGGCGGTTTTCTCGAACCCAAGGATTCCCACATAGAAGTCGCGCGCCGACTGGACGTCGCCCACCTGGAGGTGGACGTGGCCCACTCCCGCCGCGGAGCCGTGCTGGCGCTCAAGGGATTCCTCGGTGAGGTGCTGTTCCAGGTAGCGCTGCGGTGGCAGGGCCAGGCTGTCCATGACCACGTCCGTGCCGTTCCATGACCAGTTGCTCCGGGGCCGGTCCCAGTAAAGCTCTATGCCGTTGCCCTCGGGGTCGTTGAAGTAGAAGGCTTCGCTGACTAGGTGGTCGGCGCTGCCCGTGAAGGAGCGGGGTTCGAATTGGGCGGCAGTGGCGATGGTGGCCGCGAGGTCTGCCTGGTTTTCGAACAGCAGGGCGGTGTGGAAGAGGCCGGCCTCTCCCCTGCCCGGGAGGTTCAGCCCCGGCCCGGGCGCCAGGTGCACCAGGGGCTTTTGCAGCCGGCCCAAGTACAGCCCGCCGTCCTGTTCCGCGACCACCTCAAGCCCCAGGGCGCGCTGGTAGTAATCGGTCATCACCTTCATGTCCCCCACTTTGAGCATTACGGTGCCCATGGTGAGTTCGGCAGGAAGAAGATCCTGGGTAGCGGCTTCTGTAGTCATCAAATTCTCCCGGTCCTTGGGCCCTTGGGGTACGCAGGCCTTTGACTGTTAAAATTACTTGAAGCTTCAATTTATTCCAAGTGGTGAAGCCGAATACCCTGGATCAGCGAAGCACGCGGCCTCCCAGGACCACATGCGCGGGCGCGCTGATGGTCTCGGGTACCCTCCGCGGGTCCTCCCGGCACAGCACGACGTCGGCACGGGCCCCCTCCTGCAGCGCCTCGGCGCCCAGCCAGTTGCGTGCTCCCCAGCAGGCGGCATCAAGGGCGGCGGATATGGGCAGTCCCGCGTGGTGGAGGGCGAGGATTTCTTCGGCGATCCTGCCATGCCGGATAACGCTGCCGGCATCGGTGCCGGCGTAGAGTCGCACTCCCGCCTCATACGCTTCCAGCACCCGCTCAGCCCGGCGCTCCCACAATGTCCGCATGTGTGCGGCGTACCGGGGAAACTTGGGTTCCGCCTGCGCCGCGATGTCCGGAAACGCGGCGATGTTGATGAGGGTGGGGACGATGGGGACGCCCTGCTCCACGAACCGCGGGAGGTGGCGCGGCAGGAGGCCGGTGGCGTGTTCGATGCAGTCGATGCCTGCGTCCAGCATCTGGTCCAGGGTGTCTTCGGCGAAGCAATGGGCGGTAATCCGGGCGCCTTCGTCATGCACCGCCTGAACGGCGTCCCTGACGGCGGCGGCGGGAAACGACGGCGCGAGGTCGCCGGCCTCCCGGTCGATCCAGTCCCCCACAAGCTTGACCCAGCCGTCGCCGTCACGGGCCTGCTTCCGGACGGCTTCAACAAGGCCGTCCGGTTCCACTTCTTCAGCGAAGCCCCGCAGGTACCTCCGGGTCCGGGCAACATGCCTGCCGGCGCGGATCAGTACCGGCGCGTCGTGGCTGTCCTGAAGGAAGCGCGTGTCAGCCGGGGAGCCGGCGTCCCGGACCAGCAGTGTGCCTGCGTTCAGGTCGGTTCTGGCCTGTTCCGCGGCCGTCGCCGGATCCACCGCGCCGCCGGGTCCCAGCCCGATGTGGCAGTGGGCGTCCACGAATCCGGGAAGCACCCAGCCGTCCAGGACTTGTTCCGGCTTCCCTGGCGGCCGGTGGAACGTGAGCCTTCCGTCCACGGACCACAGCCCGCGCTCCTGGCTGTCGGGACCAGTCAGGACGGTTCCAGTGAACTGGATGGTTTTTTCCATGCACATGCCTCTTTCCGTCCGGAAGCCCTTACCGGCCGCGGCCATGGGCTCCCGTACAACGCCGCGGGGTACCGGAACGCCTAGGAGGCCTGCGCCGACTGGACCCGGTTGACGCCGCTGATAAATGAGCGGATGATGCGGTCCCCTTCAAGGGAGTCGTGGGGCCGGTGCCCTCCCGCCGCCGTCCGGTGCAGGGCCCCGGTTTCCCGCAGGTAACCTGCGATCTCCTCGTAGAGCGGCTCCCATCCTCCGGTCAGGACGAGGGTGGGAACGCCCGGGACAATGTGCAGCGGGGCTTCCCAGGAGGGGGCCTGAAGCCGGAGCCGCCTGGCGGATCGCTTTTCCTCCGCCGTGGCCGGCTGCTGCAGGTCCGTGGCGTAGACCCTGCGGACGAATTCGCGCTGGAAGTCCTGGTCGCTCATCTGTTGCCGGACGTCGAACAGGGGCTGCATCAGCCCGATGTGCGCTGCCGTGGCCGGCAGCTCGGCCGTCAGTGACAGACAGGCGGGCTCAACCAAGGTGAGGGAAAAGACCAGGTCGGGCCGTTCCACGGCGGCCATCATGGCCGCGATGGCTCCCTGCGAATGTGCCACGACATGACCTCCGGCAGCACCCCTGCCGTCGTCAGCCAGGGACCGCAGCACAATGGCTGTGTCCTCTTCGAAAGAGGCCTGGACAGGCTCCGCCAGGGGGTCGTAGCCATGGCGGCGCAGGAACAGTGCGTCATAGGACAGTGCCATGCCGTGCTGGCGCGGCCAGGCAGCGGAGCCGAAGCTGCCGGCACCGTGCACGAACACTACCCTCTGCTTGAACATGACCCAACCCTATTCGACTCCGCCGACTTCACAGCCGGGCTTCGCCCGGTGTCGCTGTGAACCCTTCACAACGACCCTTGGCGGGGACTGGTTGCGGACGTGTTACTTGCCGAGGAACTTGTCAAAGCCCTTGGGCAGGTTCAACTGGGAAGGGTCGAAGTCGCCTCCCTGCTGGCCGAAGGCGGCTCCGGTGGGCAGTGCCTTGGCAGCGTTTGCGCGGCGGGCTTCGGCATCCTTACGCTCCTGCGCAGCCTTTGCAGGGTTGCCGGACTTGGCCTTTTTCTTGGGGGCGTTCTTTGCGTTCTTCCGCGCGCCGCCGCCCGCACCGGGCATGCCCGGCATCCCGGGCATGCCGGGCATCCCGCCCTGGGCCATCTTCTTCATCATCTTCTGGGCCTGCGCAAAACGCTCCAAAAGGCCGTTGACCTCTGAGACGTGCACACCGGAACCGCGGGCGATGCGGGCCCGGCGGGACCCGTTGATGATCTTGGGAGCCACGCGCTCGTGCGGCGTCATGGACCGGACAATGGCTTCGACACGGTCGATTTCGCGCTCGTCGAACTGCTCGAGCTGCTGGCGGATGTTCTGCGCGCCCGGCATCATCATGAGCATCTTCTTCATGGAGCCCATGTTGCGGATCTGCTGCATCTGGGCCAGGAAGTCGTCCAGGGTGAAGTCCTCCTGGTCGGCGAACTTCTTCGCCATCCTGGCGGCTTCGTCCTTGTCCCAGGACTTCTCGGCCTGCTCGATGAGCGTGAGGACATCACCCATATCGAGGATGCGGGAGGCCATCCGGTCCGGGTGGAAGAGTTCGAAGTCGTCCAGGCCCTCGCCGGTGGACGCAAACATCACGGGCTTGCCGGTGACCGACGCGACCGAGAGGGCGGCACCGCCGCGGGCGTCGCCGTCCAGCTTGGACAGCACGATGCCGGTGAAGTTGACGCCCTCATCGAAGGCGAGGGCCGTGTTGACGGCGTCCTGGCCGATCATGGCATCGATGACGAACAGGACTTCGTTGGGAACAATGGCGCGGCGGATCTGCCGTGCCTGCTCCATCATGTCCGCATCGACGCCCAGGCGGCCCGCGGTGTCCACGATGACGACGTCGTGAAGTTTCTGGCGTGCTTCCTCAACACCGGCGCGGGCCACCGCTACCGGATCCCCGGCAGGGTGCTCAAGCTCGGAGTACGTTGCTCCGGGGTGGGGCGCGAAGACGGGCACCTTGGCCCGCTCGCCAACCACCTGGAGCTGCGTGACGGCATTGGGGCGCTGCAGGTCACAGGCCACCAGCATGGGGCTGTGACCCTGGGCCTTAAGCCACTTGGACAGCTTGCCGGCGAGGGTGGTCTTGCCGGCGCCCTGGAGGCCGGCCAGCATGATGATGGTGGGGCCGTTCTTGGCCAGGCGGATGCGGCGTGTTTCGCCGCCCAGGATCTCCACCAGTTCCTCGTTGACGATCTTGACGATCTGCTGGCTGGGGTTCAGAGCACCGGAGACTTCGGCGCCGAGGGCGCGTTCGCGGACCCGGGCTGTGAATTCACGGACAACGGGGACGGCAACGTCGGCGTCCAGGAGGGCGCGGCGGATCTCGCGCACTGTGGCGTCAACATCGGCCTCAGTGAGGCGGCCCTTGCCGCGGAGATTTTTGAAGGTTGCTGTCAACCGGTCAGAGAGTGAATTGAACACGCGCCGTGCACTTCTTTCAGTGGATGATCGGGACTCGACTATCAAGGGTACCAACTCGGGCCCGCAAGGTGGCATGCTGGCAAAATGACGAGCCAAACAACAGTGAAAACCCTGCTCATCCTCGGCGCTTCCGGCGACCTTACCGGCCGGCTGCTCCTGCCCGGTCTGGCACGGCTGGTGGCAACGGGCCGCTCGGCCGGGCTCCGGCTCGTCGGGGCAGGGTCAGATCCCTGGACCCCGGAACAGTGGCGGGACAGGGTTCGGACGTCCTTTGCGGCCTCCGCCGAGTCCGCGGGCCCGGATGGCCTGCAGGCACTGGAGGACCTGGAAAAGGAGACGGTCTACCACCAGCTGGACGTCACGGCGGACGGGGCGCTGGCATCGCTGCTCGCTGCGCTGGACGGTCCCACTGCTATCTACTTCGCCCTGCCGCCCCGAATCAGCCAGCTTGCCTGCGAGGCACTCCGGCCCGGGCAGGTTCCGGCCGGAACGCGGCTGGTCATGGAAAAGCCTTTCGGCTCCAGCGAGGAATCAGCGCGCTCGCTGAACCAGACCCTGGTGCAGCTGGTACCGGAGGACCATATCCACCGGGTCGACCACTTCCTCGGCAAGGCAACGGTGCTGAACATCCTGGGCCTGCGTTTCGCCAACAACTTCCTCGAGCCGGTCTGGAACCGTCAGCACGTGGAAAAGGTGGAGATTATCTTCGACGAGGATCTCGCGCTGGAGGGCCGGGCGCGCTACTACGACGGCGCTGGCGCACTCCGGGACATGATCCAGAGCCACCTGCTCCAGATTATGGCTTTGATGGCAATGGAGCCGCCGTCGAGCATCAGTGAACGGGACCTGCGCGACGCCGTTTCCACGGTCCTGCGCGCCAGCAGCGTGCGCGCCCCCTATGCGGCTTCCACCCACAGGGCGCGCTACACAGCCGGAACCGTTGGCGGGAAGGAAGTGCCGGACTACGCCGGGGAGGAGGGTGTGGATGCTTCACGCGGCACCGAAACCCTGGCGCAGATCCAGGTGGGGATCGATAGCTGGCGCTGGAAGGGCGTTCCATTCATCCTGCGCTCCGGCAAGGCCATGGGCGCCAAGCGCAAGGAGGCCGTGGTGACGTTCCGGCCGGTCCCCCACCTTCCCCAGGGCTTTACGGGCGTGGACTCGCCAAACCAGCTGAGGATCGGCTTCGGGCCGGACACACTCCAGTTCGACGTCGATGTGAACGGTCCCGGCGACATCCTCAGCCTTAGCCGGATCACGTTGGAAGCCGAACTCAGCGCCTCTGCACTCCTGCCTTACGGTGAAGTGCTGGAGGGGGTGCTGGCCGGCGATCCGCTGCTTTCGGTCCGGGGTGATACGGCGGAGGACTGCTGGCGGATTGTCGAGCCGGTCCTGAAGGCATGGCAGGAGGGCACAGTTCCGCTGGAGGAGTACGACGCCGGATCGTCCGGGCCGGCGTCGTGGGCAGGTACCGCGCGGGCTGAGTAGGGCGGGAAGCCTGATCAGCTGGCCCCAGCGGGCTCCTAAGCGGAGGCGGGCAACAGAGAAGCGGGGGGGGGGGAAGGGGGGGGGGGGGGCTCTTTCCCTTTTTTTTTTTTTTTTTTTTTTTTTTTTTTTCCCCTTTCTTTTTCCCCCCCTTTCTCCCCCCCCCCCCCCCCCCC
>NZ_JBNHEX010000013.1:0-107275 GCF_059089685.1 Arthrobacter sp. sptzw42 | reverse complement strand
CTGCTCCGCCAGTACTTCCCGAAAGGAACAGACCTCGGCGTCCATAGTCCCGAACACCTCGCCAGAGTCGCCGCTGAACTCAATCGCAGACCACGCGAAATCCTAGGCTGGCAGAGCCCCATGGAGCACCTGGCTAGACTGACTTCACCGGCGATAGAACCATAAACCGTTGCAACGACCGCTGAACTCCGCCGCCCTCACAATGGCTCAGTTTTCGACCGTCACCGACAGTCCTCGTCCGGTGAGGATAACTTCGCCCCTATCTGTGGTGCGCGCAAGAACGACGTTGTTGTGAAGCGCGCAATACCTCCACGTTGTCCTCCTTTCGTCATTGACGAGACCGGCGGATGCTGAGGCTCAAGCAGTTCACAGCGATGCCAGCCAATATTCTGGCCGGCGCTGACTCTTAGAGGCTCTCGCCGTTGCCTGGTATGGCTGCTTTGCGTCGCCCGTTTGGCGAGAGCGTTTAAGGCAGGCGGCCTGTTGGCCGCTGCTTGGTAGCGGCGGGGCAGTTGCCGTTGCGATTGTCGACGGCCCGGGTGGCCGCCATACTGCCCCGCCGCAGTCAGGGGGCGGGCGGGTAGGTCCCGAGTGAGATCGCTGTGCCACTCGTGGAGGTCCGGTAGAGGAAACCCGGCCGGTCCTCGGAAGTCCATGCTTCGTAGCGTGAGGCCTTGTCATAGAGCCGTCTGTCGCCGCTGTGCTGCCGGACCCAAAGGATGTCTCCGTTCGAGGTGACAGCATCAACAAGGCCATGGCAGACGCTGTGTCCGTCCTGGCGGATTTCAACCCCGATTCCGGGCAAAGCACTCCAGTCCAATACGCGGCGCATCAAGTCAATCCTATGAGGCGGCGGCGAGGTGCCGGGTGTGAAGTCCCGTCAGAAAGCCCGAGGCGAGGTCCTTGGTGGCCGACGGTCAATTCCCGAACGGACCAATCCTTCCCATCCACCAGCAGCTCATACTGACCAAGCGTGTGCATCAGCGGAGCGTCACCGCCCAGCAGCCATCGGGTGTAATGGGCAGTGGCAAGCCACTGGCCGTCCTCCGGTGCCGAGTTCACGATCAGGTTGCTGATGTCATGCCGGTGCCCGTCCGGGGCACTCCACAACCGAGTGAACAACTGCCGCGCTCCCGCAGGATCCAGGAAGTGGCTGCAGGAAAGTACACGTAGCTGTTTCCCAGCAAGTCCACCACGGCTTCGACGTCCTTACGGTCTGCGATCGGGACGTACGTCTGAAGGAGATTGGCGATCTGGTGTCTGGCCTCAGCGGCATGGATGTTCATCGGGCCAATTCCGAATGTGCCGCCTGCCATTGACGGACCCAGGACCGGCCGTAGTCGTTGCCATGCGGGGTCCGCAGGACAGTGTGGACGTGGAACTGCTTGGGCGTGCGGTAATCCAGGAACACACCGCAGTGATGGTCGAGCTCGGCAATGATAACGGGGGACTGGATCCGGTAATAGAAGACATCGCCGGGCTCGTGCCCGCCGATCCAGGAAAACCAGGTCTCATCCAGATGCTCCCGGATTTCGCGCGTTCGTGCCGCGCGAGGGCCTTCCGGCAAGGGCAGGACGAATTTTTCGACGATCGAAAGGGCGATCTGTTGTGCTTCAGCGGGCATTTCTGCCACTCGGATTCCTTCAAAGGGGATAACCCGGTTGTCCTGGAACGCCCCGGCAAGGTGCCTTTCGTCCCCGGGATGCACCCGCCCTTCCGGCATGGCCGGGTCAACCATCTGCTGGTAGACCGTCGCGGCGGCCTTCTGTTCGGCGGGCAGTGCGGCCATGAGGTCGGTGCCAAGTTGGATCCGGTCTCCGAAAGCGGCAGTACCGGCGTGAGGGCCCTCGTCAATCTCGTTGGGTTCGGCTCCGAAAAAGACCGGGCTGAGGGACATGCGTCCTTCCACGACAAGGCAGTTGACGGCGCAATGATGCCCGAACAGTTGCCACCCCCACGGTGCGGTCTGATGCGGCGTCCCGTACAGGGCGAAGTTGTAGCTGAACTCGTTCAGGACACTTTCGAGTCCCACGACCTCTCCCAGGAAGCCGTTGATCAGCATCATGCCGTGGGCGAGTTCGTAGCCTTCCGGGCTTAGCGACGCTTCCACGAGCGCCAGTGCCATTTCACGGACGTTCCGGGGTTGGAACTCAAGCCTGAGGCCGGTATCGAACTGCATGAATTCGGGATTGGCCCAGGTCTGCCACTCCACGGCGTCCACCGGGTACGTGAGCTTTTCCCGGTCCTCGGCGGAAACCGAAGCCAGCAGAGCCTCGGCTGCCTCGGTCATGGCGGCAACCGGAGCCTCCTCGCCCGGCAACGCCGGCGCAAATGGGTAGAGACCTTCCCGTAGGGTCCCATCCTCGGTGACTCCACGGAATTCGTTCAGGTAGAGAGGTGTCCAGCCCTTAACCAGCTCACCGGTGAAGGTCCCCTCCTTTCGGGCCTCCTTGCGGTAGGCGTAGGCATCGAGGCCCTTCACGTCTTCAATGCGGGGATGGCCTTGCGGGAAGAGATACTGGCGGAACTCTGCTGTGCTCATGGGCGCACTCCTTCGTGCTCGGTAATCGGGTCAGTTGTTGTGGTTGGTGACGGCTTGCCTGACAGTGGTGATGTCACCACTGGCGATCGCTTCCACAAGTTCGGCGTGAACGCGCAGACGCTCAGCTCTGTAGGCCGCCGCTGCGGCCTCGTCCTCATCAACGCGTGAGGAAGCTGACGAAGACAAGTGCCCGAGCGTGCCGGTATATACAGCCCGGGCCATCGCGTTCGGGCAGATAGCGGCGATCCTCTCGTGCAGGGCCCAGTTCGCCCGCATGAATCCGTCCCAGTCCGTGGACGATTCCATGTTGGCCACGAGAAGACGCAGCTCGGAGATGTCCTCGTCGGTGCGGCATCGGGCAGCCCCGACGTCAATGAGTTCTTCGAGGTGGTCCCGCAGTTCAATGGCATCCATGACGGCCGAGGGCTGCTCACCGACCGTCAGAAGCGTGTGACGCAACCGGACCACAGGGCTGGGCTCGGCGACGAAGAGCCCTCCGGTACGGCCTGGACGGATTTCCAGCACCCCCCGCTCACGCAGGAGCCGGACCGCCTCGCTGACCGTCGCACGGGCATAACCGGTCTCTTCACGCAACGAGGCCAAGGTGCCCACGAGGGCGCCCGGTTCAAGACCCTGGGCACGGATCCGCTCTTCCAGGGCAGCAGCGAGATGATCCGCCCGCGAACGCGGCGCGGCCAGATTCAACCCGGCCACCGGAACCATGTGCGGTGTCCCGGAATCCTGCACGGCGGGCTGTACGGCGCCGGAAGTCTGTGTCATGCTCTTATTCAAGCACAAAAGGTGCGAATGTTTTAGCTCTTTTCGACAATGGCTGTCGGAACGTGAAGGGGAGTCCCATGAAGATCGTTGGTATCCGTCGCAATGCTGGTCCCGTGGAAGTCGCCGCACTTTCCCTGGACGGGCAGAGCGTCTCCGTGCTGGCCGGGCTTGAGCAGTTCTGGGCCGCCCCGGCCCAGCACCTTGCTTCAGCTGCCTCCGGGGAAACCCTGCCGTCGACCGGTGTCGAGTTCGTCCCGCCGGTTCTGCCCGGCGCCCGGGTGATCTGCATCGGGTTGAACTACCTCAAGCACGTCGCCGAGGGCTCCTTCAAGGACCAGGAACTGCCCGAACACCCGACCCTGTTCGCGCGGTGGACGCAGTCCCTCACGGTGGATGGAGCTGCGGTACCTGTCCCGTCCGGGGAGGACGGACTGGACTGGGAAGGCGAGATCGTCGCCTGGGTTGGTGAAACTCTCGTTGACGCCTCCCCGGAAGAAGCACTGGAAGCCGTTGTCGGCTATTCCGTTTTCAACGACCTCACCGCCCGGCGCGCTCAAAAACTCACCTCCCAGTGGATCCTGGGCAAGAACGCTGACCTTTCCGGTCCGGTCGGACCCATGGTTCCCGCCGGCGAGGTCGGTGACCTGCGCGACGGCCTGCGGGTCCAGACCCGTGTGAACGGTGAGACCGTGCAGGACGGGAACACCACAGAGATGGTCTACACCGTAGGTGAAACCCTGGCGCACATCTCCAAAACGTTCACCCTTCGCCCCGGTGACCTGCTCGCTACCGGAACGCCCTCAGGTGTTGGCTACGCACGCACCCCCCAGTGGCTCCTGCAGCCCGGGGACACCGTTGAAGTCGAGGTTGAGAAAATCGGCACGCTGCGCAACTCCATTGTTGGCAACGAAGCCCGCCATGCCGCGGCCCGCGAGATTCAGGCAGCACTGCGGTGATGGTCCACCGCCCCTCTATCGGGCTCGTGGGTAAAGGCGCAGCGGCATGAACAGGAGTGTTAGCCCACAAGGCCCCCTGGCTGGGCACCTCGTCGTCGACCTGAGCCGGGCACTGGCCGGACCGCACGCCGGGATGATGCTGGCCGACCTTGGAGCCCGCGTCATCAAAGTGGAGAACCCGGGAACCGGGGACGACACCCGCGGCTGGGGCCCGCCCTTCGTCGGCCCCGAAGACGACCTCCAGTCCACCTACTTCATGTCCTGCAACCGCAACAAGGAGTCCATCAGCCTGGACCTGAAAAGCGGCGACGGTCGGGCGGTGCTGCGCGGACTCCTGGAGCGGGCCGACGTGGTAATCGAGAACTTCCGCCCCGGAGTCATGGACCGGCTGGGCTTCTCGACCACGGCGATGCACGAGCTCAACCCGCGGCTGGTGATCTTGTCCATCACCGGATTCGGCCACGACGGGCCCGAGTCCCAGCGCAGCGGCTACGACCAGATCCTCCAGGGCGAAGCCGGGCTAATGTCCCTCACTGGCTCCGGGCCCGACGACCCCCAGCGGGTCGGCGTCCCCATCGCCGACCTGCTGGCCGGCATGAACGGCGCGTTCGGCGTACTGGCTGCGCTGGTGGAACGTGGCCGGACCGGCCACGGCCAGGTGGTCCGCACTTCACTGCTGGCGTCGCTGATCGGAGTCCACGCTTTCCAGGGCACCCGCACCACAGTGGCGGGTGACGTGCCGCAGGCCCAGGGAAACCACCATCCATCCATCGCGCCCTACGGCTTGTTTGCCTGCAAGGACGGAAGCGTGCAGATCAGCGTCGGCAGCGAAAAGCTGTGGTCCTCCTTCGCGGCGGTCTTCAATCTTGACCCGACGGCGCCGGGCTTTGCCAGCAACGCCGAAAGGGTGCGGAACCGCGCCGGGGTGATTGCCGCCGTCGAACGGGCCTTTGCTGCGTACGGTGCGGCGGAACTGCTGCAAAAGCTGAACGCTGCCGGGATCCCGGCAGGGAAGGTCCGCTCGCTGGATGAGGTGTATGCCTGGGAGCAGGTGGCGTCCCAGGGGCTCGTGGTGGATGTGGAGCATCCGCTGCTCGGGAAGGTGAGCCTGCCCGGGCCGCCGCTGCGGTTCTTCGCGCCCGGGGACGCCGCGGAAACCACGGTCACGGAACACGACGCGCCGCCGCTGCTCGATGAGGATGGTCCGGCGATCCGGGACTGGCTGGGACTGGCTGCCACCGTTGCGGAGGCGAAATAGCATGACGACGTCTGAAAAGGTGCGGCATATGAGCGCAACCGAGCTGCTGGAGACGGTGGTAGACCCGGGATCGTTCGTCTCCTGGGACACGGAACCGGACCAGCCGGAGATGTCCGCGGAGTACGCACGGGACCTGGCCAAGGCCCGTGAGCGCAGCGGCGCCGACGAATCGGTGCTCACCGGTGCAGGACTCATCCGCGGCCGCCAGGTGGCGCTGATCGTCAGCGAATTCTCTTTCCTGGCGGGATCGATTGGCCACGCTGCGGCGCAAAGGATCGTTGCCGCCGTCGAACGTGCCACTGCTGAGGGGCTGCCTCTGCTGGCCGGCCCTGCCTCCGGTGGGACACGCATGCAGGAAGGGACGCTCGCGTTCCTGTCCATGGTCAAGATCACCGGCGCTGTCCGTGCGCACCGCCAGGCCGGGCTTCCCTACCTGGTCTACCTGCGGCATCCCACCACCGGTGGCGTCATGGCATCCTGGGGATCCCTGGGGCACATCAACGTGGCCGAACCTGGCGCTTTGCTGGGCTTCCTGGGCCCACGCGTGTACGAGGCGCTGTACGGTGAGGCGTTCCCGGAGAACGTGCAGGTGGCGGAAAACCTCTTCAACAAGGGGCTGATCGACGGTGTAGTGGAGCCGGGCGATCTGGCCGACCTGGTGGGCCGAGCACTCGACATCCTCTCCTCGGGGAATTCGGTGGCTGAAGGGGCGACGCCGGCCCCACCCGAAACCCTGGACATCCGGCCCTCAACCGTCGACGCCTGGACCTCCATCGAGATCTCCCGCCGGCAGCGGCGCCCGGACCTGCGCCAGCTGCTGAAGTTCGGCGCCAGCGACGCGCTGCCCCTCAACGGAACCGGACAGGGGGAAAAGGACCCGGGGCTGCTGTTGGCGCTGGCCCGCTTTAGAACCCAGTCCTGCATTGTGCTGGGCCACGCCCGTCCGCTGCGGAGGGACGGAGCAGGGATGGGCCCCGGTTCACTGCGGGAAGCGCGCCGCGGGATGAAACTCGCTGAGGAACTGCGGCTTCCCCTGCTCACCGTCATCGACACTGCCGGGGCAGCGCTCTCCCAGGAAGCAGAGGAGGGCGGGCTTGCCGGAGAGATCGCCCGGTCGCTGCACGAGCTGATCGGGCTGGAATCGCCATCTGTCTCTGTGCTGCTTGGCCAGGGCGCCGGTGGCGGAGCCCTGGCGCTGCTGCCGGCCGACCGGACCATCGCCGCCCAGCACAGCTGGCTCTCGCCGCTGCCTCCGGAGGGCGCCAGCGCCATCGTGCACCGGACCACCGCGTTCGCGCCCGCCATGGCGCAGGCACAGGGGGTAAACGTGGCCGCGCTATATGCGAACGGCCTGGTGGACCACATCGTGGACGAGCGCGGGGATGCTTCCCTGGAGCCGCGGGAGTTCTGCACCCGGATGGCCCGTGCCATCGAGTACGAGCTAGCCTCGGTTGGCGTGGTGCCGGTCTCCCAGCTCGTGGCGTCACGGGCACGCAAGTACCGGAACCTCGGCAGCTAAGACCTGTCCGTCCGGCGGGCGCCGTCCTTCGCGGCGTCCGCCGTTGATACTGCACTCATCGCTATGCCGTTCCCCGTGGGCTTGCTTGGAACTGCAGCTTGCAGGCACAGGCAGACGGTGTTCACCCCACACCCCGCCACGGCCTCCGAGCCCTCGAACTTATGCTGCGGGAAGGCGTTCATGCGCCATGGAACGGGAGTTCTCGCAGCTACTTCTAATCCCGTTTGTTTAACCGCCGATAATGGATATTCCGTCAACCTGCCCAAGCCTTTCAAGAAAGCAGAAATCACGCCCGCGGCAAGTCGCCCTGCTTGATGCGCGGGAGAGGCAGCTGCAAGGCGAACTGTGTCCGTCCCGGTTGTGACGTTACGGTTACCCGGCCGCCGTGGGCTTCAACGATGGATTGGACGATGGACAGGCCCAGGCCGCTGGTGCCTTCGGCCGCTGATGCTCCCGCCTGGTCTCCTGAACCCTTTCGGGCCGCGTCTGCGCGGGCAAAGCGTGAAAAAACATGGTCCACGAATTCGGCTGGGATGCCGCCGCCGTCGTCCGTTACCGTTACGATCGCCGCGCCCTCGGGTGAAGTGCCGACGCCGGTCACCACTGTTGTGCCGGACGGTGTGTGCTTGCGGGCGTTTGAGAGCAGGTTGATCAGCACCTGGCGCAGCTGCGAGGCGTCGCCGTTGACCACCACCGGCTCATCGGGCAGCTCGAGGCGCCAGGTGTGTCCGGGGGCCATCACCTTCTCGTCGCTGACGCTCTCCACCACAAGCTGCGTGAGGTCCACTTCGCTGAGTTTGAGCGGCTGCCCCTCGTCCAGGCGGGCGAGCAGCAGCAGGTCCTCCACCAGCGCCGTCATCCTTTCGGACTGGCTCTGCACCCTGGCCAGGGACTTCTGGCCGTCCGGAGTGAAGTCCTCAGTCATCCTCATCAGCTCGGTGTAGCCGCGGATGGCGGTCAGCGGGGTCCGTAGCTCGTGCGATGCGTCCGCCACGAACTGCCGCACCTTGGTCTCGCTCTTCTGCCGCGCCTGGAGCGCACTGGCCACGTTGTCCAGCATGAGGTTCAGCGCATGGCCAACGCTGCCCACCTCCGTGCCAGGGTTGGAGTTCGACGGCGGCACGCGCACCGCCAGCGCCACCTCACCGGCGTCGAGCGGCAGCTGCGACACCCGGGTGGCCACCTCGGAGAGCTGCTCCAGCGGCTTCATGGTGCGCCGGATCAGTATGGTCCCGGCCAGCCCCACCAGCAGCAGGCCGCCCAGCGAGACGAACACGAAGGTCCACACCAGGGACGTGAGGGTGCTTTCCTTGACCGCGAGGGGGAGTCCGGTCACCAGGACATCGCCGAAATTGGTTTTCACCGCGACTAGACGGTAGTTACCGTTGGAGAGGTTGCGGTTCACCGGCTGCTCGTCAGTGTTGAGCGCGAGCAGGACTTGCTTGTCCTCAGTGGACAACGGGGACCGCGTGGTGTCCGGGGCGAGGAATCCGGCGCTGTTCACCTGGCCGTTTACCACCCGGGCGTTCAGGGTGCCCACGCTCTGCCCGCGCGCGTCCAGCGGGTCGCGTCCGTTAAAACCGCCCATCGGGGGACGGCCGGGATCGTTGGACCGCTCAGCGGCCTGGCTCAGCTGGTCATCGAGCTGCCGTGTCAGGAAGGCGTCCATGGACGCGTAGCTGACCACACCCACGGCACCGCAGATGGCGATCAGCAAGGCCATGGCCAGGAGGATCAGCCGGGTCCGGAGGTGCCAGGTGGCGGGTTTGAGCCAGCTCCGGCGATGGGACTGCGGAGCTTCGGGGGAGCTCATGGCGCCTACTCCGCCGGCTTGATGACGTAGCCGGCGCCGCGCACGGTGTGGATCATGGGCGGGTGGACGGCATCGATCTTCTTGCGCAGGTAGGAGATGTAGAGCTCCACGATGTTGGCCTGGCCGCCGAAATCGTAATCCCACACCCGGTCCAAAATTTGTGCCTTGCTGATCACCCGCTTGGGGTTCTCCATCAGGTAGCGGAGGAGCTCGAACTGGGTGGCCGTGAGCTGGACGTCTTCACCCGCCCGGGTAACCTCTCGTGTATCGACGTTGAGGACAAGGTCGCCCACCACCAGCTCGGCGGTGTCCATGGCGGCAACGCCCGAACGCTGCACCAGGCGATGGAGCCTGAGCAGGACTTCCTCCATGCTGAACGGCTTGGTGACGTAATCGTCGCCGCCTGCGGCCAAACCCACAATCCGGTCCTGGACGGCGTCCTTGGCCGTGAGGAAGAGCGCCGGCACCTCCGGCGCGAAGGCCCGGATCCTGCCCAACAGCTCAACGCCGTCGAACCCGGGAAGCATCACGTCAAGCACCAGCACATCCGGGCGGAAGTCTTTTGCAAGCTTCATGGCCTCCGGGCCGTCGGCGGCCACAGCGACCGACCAGCCCGCCATCCGCAGGCCCATACTCATCAGTTCGGAGAGGCTCGGTTCATCGTCCACAACCAGGGCACGGATGGGGGAGCCGTCCGGGTGGGTAAGCGTGGGAAGGTTGTTGGTCATGGAGTGCGAAGTGCCCATGGGACAACTCTCCGATCATTCGTTAAAGCCGGGCTATGGTGTTCCTGTGCCCAGGCTGTGAATAGCTTAGCCAGCTGGTGCCGACCGGACGCACGACCTGACATTCCCGGGCAGTGGCGCAGCAAAATTTTTTCGCTCCCGTCGGCTCCCAGCTGGATATGCAGGACACGGCGCTTCTGTAGCCGGATCAGCTAAGTCTTTCAACCCCTCCTGCCTGATCGTCCCCGCCATAAAGGCGCTATTGCTAACAGGGTTTACTCTCCCGGAGATCTTGGACAAAAACCATTCTTGGGTTTCCCATGCTGCCCCCTTCTGGTAAATCAATAATGGACGTTCCGTAGCCTGCCTCGGCCGGACAAATCCATGCTTGCTAATCACGCTCCGGACCTCGGGCGACTTTGAACCCGGCTACAGCTGGGGTCACGGGCTATCTGCGGCTGGAAATGGGAGACGTTGGAGTCGCTCCCTGACAACAGGTGTCTTCGTCAGGAACCGGCACGGGCCGGAAGGATAGCGGGCATGATGTTGCGGTCCAGTAATCCGTAGGGGGCGATGGCACTGGACTGAACGGTCTTGTCCGGGGTCAGGTCCAAATCCGCGGGCTATTGGAACGGAGGCTGCAGAAACGTCCGGGCGATGGCGGGAGGTGCAAGCGTGGGGCAACACCGTGCAAAAGGGTGTCAGAGGTTAGCGGCGCGGTCCGCCGCCACCGCCGCCGGGGCCCTGGGCCGCGGTGTACTCGCCGGCCGTAACCGTGCCCTGCTCTGTGGCGCCATCCAGGGACCCTTCGCCGATGCCAGCGCTGACCGTCGCCGTGCCGCCGGTGTAAATGGTGTATTCCTGTCCCTCGGCGATTGCAGCGGAGGAGAAGACCAGTGAGGCGGTGGCCTTGCTGGTGACGAATGCCGCCACCACGGTGCCGGAGGAGTCGGCAATCTGGACCACGGTTCCCGCGGCGACTGATGATCCAAGCGTGACCTGCACGCCGGACTGGGTGGAGGATGAGCCGGGCGTAACCACCATGCCGGCGCTTCCTGCCGCCGCCAGGGTTCCGCCGGTAACGGCCAGTTCTCCATTGACGTCGAGGGCACCGTTTCCGCTGTTGGTGGGTCCGTTGACGACGACGGTGCCGCCGGAGATGCTCGCGTTGCCGTTGGAGTCCAGGCCGTCGCCCTCGGAGTTGATGGTCAGCAGGCCGCCGCTGATGTCCACGGTGTAATCGCCTGCGGCCATTTCACCGCCGCCCATCCCGCCGGTGCCGGTGCCGGAGGTGCTGCTGCCGCCTGAGGCGTTAACGCCGTCGTCGTTGGCCGTGACGGTGGCGGTGCCGCCCTGCATCATGATGTGCTGGGCTTCCAGGCCCTCCTCGGATTCCTCTACCGTGGTGGTGCCTGCCGCGATGGCGAGGGTATTGAAGGCCTTGAGGCCGTCATCCCCGGCCACGACGTTGAGGGTGCCGCCGTTGATCAGGACCCATCCGCGGCCCTCGTCTTCCTCGTTGTCGGACTTGAATCCGTCACCGGCCGCGGACACCTGGTATGCCCCGTCGAGCAGCACTGTGTAGTCCTTGCCCACGATGCCGTCGTCCGCTGCGTCCACTGTCACGGATCCAGCCGCCAGGACCAGGCCGTCCTTCGAGGAAATGCCATCGTTGAAGTTGCCGTCCACCGCCAGTGAACCGGTGCCCGCGATCGTCAGGTCCGCCATCGAGTACAGCGCGGCATTCGGCGCGTCCGTCCCCTGGGCTGCGTAGGTTGACGCATCGGTGAGGGAGTTGGAGGTCTCATCCTCGAGGTAGATGATGGCCTCGTTGGCGCTTTGCACTACAAACGGGGAGCCGGTGGTGCTGGTGATGTCCGCGCCGTCGAGGATGATGCGGACCATGTCCTCTTCGCCGGCTGCCACCACGATCTGCCCGTCGGACAGCGAGCCGTTGAGGCGGTAAGTGCCGGCCGCGGTGATGGTGACGGTGCCGCCGTCGACCTTTACGGAGTCTGACGAGCCGGCTGTCACCGTGCTGGCACCATCAGCGAGGGTCACGGCTACTTCGGAGGGAGCATCCCAGGTGAGGTCGTCGGCGTCGTAGTGGGTGTCGGCGGCCAGGGTGTCCAGGGAGACGGCCTGCGTGGTGCCGGAGGTGGCGGCGGACGAGGTGCCGGTGCCGCTGATGGCTGAGACGCCGGTGGGGGAGGTGCCTGCTGCCGAGCAGCCGGCCAGGCCAATCGTGACGGCGAGGGCCGCGACGGAGAGGTGGGTACGGAGGTTTTTCATCGCAAATCCTTTGGGAAGTCTTGGGTGAGGGTTTAAGTGGGAAGGGGGGAAGCCAGGTTGGGGACTAAGCGGCGGCGCGGAGGGACAGGCCGCGGCTCAGCGTTCGGTTCCAGCGGTTGGCGGGAAGGTTGGGGCAGAGGGCGGCCATCCCGGTGGCGAACTTGGAGATCCGGGAGGGCCGGACGCCGTGGGCCCAGAGATGCCGGTCGAGCGGGCCGGCAGTGGAGCCCGATTTGGTCTCCAGGATCACAGCGTCATCCAGTACCCAAGCGGAGTGGGCGGGGCGCTGCCACGTCACGCCGGTATCGATCGTGGCCCGGCTTCCGGACTCCGGCAGGTACAGGGTGGTTCGCTTGTAACGGGTTTCCAGCACTGGCCCGAGACGGCCGGAGGGCATGGCACCAACTGACGCAGTGAGCGTTTCGCGTACGTAGTCCAGGCCCTGGGTGGTGAGCCGGGCGCGGTCTTCAAGGTGGTAAGGAATGCGCTCTTTGACCGTTGCTTCGCGGGCGCCTTCGGTTTTGACCTCCAAAAAGCTCACCCCGCTTTCCACGTAGGTTCGAGTGCGGATCTTGTAGCGGCGCCGGCGGCCACGGGCGGCGAGCAGGTAGCTGTCCAGGTTGGCGGTATCAAAGTAGACGGAATCGTAGGCGAAGCTGCGGGAGCCGCTCATCTCCAGCACCCGAACATCGGCCCGAAACGTGTCCAGCAGTTGGCGGGCGAGCCCTGCGTGAACCACGTACTTGCGGTCTACGCGGGTCTGGAGCGCGGCTTCGCTGTTGAGCTCTTCCAGCCCTACCGGGGGGAGGGAACGAAGATTGCCGGTGACGTCTGTTCCGGTGGTGCTCATGCGGCACCTGCCCGGGCCGTGCCGTGTGAATAGCCCGGAGCTACGACGCCCGGCTCAACGGATGGGTCTTCCGTATGGCGAGGTGCCGCCGTCGTGACGGCCGGGCTGCTGGCGGGAGCGGTGAAGACGGCGGGGGAGTAGGCGTACCGGACGTCAACGATGGTTTTGTCGTTGACAAGGTCCAGCTCCTGAACGGTAGCCGAGTGGACCTTGCCGTGCAGTACTTCCTCAAGCCGGGCGTAGAGTTCGCCGTCTTCCGCGATGGCGCGGTCCAGGACCACGGTCTGGTGGCGGTGGGCCGGCAGCACGCGGGGGTGGTCTCCCACGAACATCACCAGCAGGATCAGGGCCATCAGTGAACCGGTCAGCCACAGGGGTTCGATGCCCAGGCCCGCGATCAGGCCGAGTGCCAGGGCTGAGAAGTAGTAGGCGACCTCGTGCTGGGCCAGCTCGGTGGAGCGGAGCCTGATGATGGACAGGACGCCGAAGAGCCCGAGTCCCAGGCCGAGCCCGGCGGCTGATCCGGACAGTGCCGTGGCCACGGCCAGGACGCCGACGTTCATGCCCAGGTAGGACACCACCAGGTCGCGGCGGCGGTGGCGGCGGAGGTACAGGGCGAAGGTCAGGAGGCTGATGGCCGCGAGGTCGGCAAGGATGAAAATGACTGAGTTCATGGGATTCTCCGGGATGTTTCGGTGGGCTGGTCTTTACTTTCCCGGCCCAACCTGTGCAGGTGCTGTGCCCGAACCTAGCCGGATGTATGAGTGCGGACCGGTGCTTCACTGGATGTGCTGCCAGCCGCTTCCGCGGATGGCTTGCGCGCGAAAAGCCAGCGCTGCTGCACCGCGAAGCTTGCTGCCAGCAGGACGATTTCGGCCAGGATCTTGGCCGGCAGTGCCAGCAGGCCGGCGGCTTCGAGGGCCCAGATCAGGCCGAAGTTCGCGGCAAGCAGCACGGCGGCAAGGCTGAAGTAGCGCAGCCCCGTAGCCGTGGCGGGTTTGTCCCTGCCGTGGTCGAAGACCACATTCCGGTTCACCATGAAGTTCACGCCGGCGCTCACCGCGCGGGCGCCCAGCACTGCCAGGAGCAGGGAATCGACAAGCAGCGTGAGCAGCAGGAACAGCACGGTGTCCAGCAGGAAAGCCGTGAAGGACGAAGCCAGGAACTTCAGCAGCGGCGCGTAGATCCGCACCGAATCTGCCACCGGCCGGAAGTGCGATCCGGCGTTCTGGTCCAGGTAAACAGTGGCGATCTCCAGTGACCGGATGGAATAGCCGGCCTGCCTGGCTTCAAGCAGCAGGTTCAACTCATACTCGTAGCGGTCGCCGCGGACCGACCTCAACCAGGGGATCATCGCGGCCGGGTAGCCGCGGAGGCCGGTCTGGGTATCGGGGATACGCTCGCCGGTCGCCAGCGTGAAGAGTACCTTGGTGGCGTTGTTGCCCAGCCGGGAGCGCGCAGGGACCTGCCCGGTGAAGGACCGGCTGCCCAGGACCATGGTGGCCCAGCTTTCTGTACCGGCGCGGTTCTGTCCGAGGACTTCCGCCACCCGCAAGATGTCCACCACTGTGTGCTGGCCGTCGCTGTCGGCGCAGACCACATCATGGCCCGGGAGGTTGTCGGCAATGAAACCGAAACCGGTTTTAAGGGCAAAGCCCTTGCCGCGGTTGCGCCCATAACTGATGACGTGGCACCCAAGTGCCCTGACGCCGTCGAACACGTCCCGGTACTGCGGGCCGCTGCCATCGTCCACCACCACAATGGGAACATGCGGCTCGTCTTCGCGGATGGAACGGATCAGTGCAGGCAGCTGCTGATCCGGCTCGTAGCCCGGGATCAGGATGATCATGACGTGCCCTGGCCCTCGATGTAGAGGATGTCGGAGGTGCCGCGTTCCTTGTTCTCACCCAGCGGGTTGTTCACCAGTCCGCCGTTGAAGTACATGGTGGACGAGCCGCCGCCGTCGATGTTGTAGGCGGTGGTGGCGCCCAGGCCCTGCATAATTTCGGCGAGGCCGGTCATGGTGACACCGGCGCTGTAGCCAGGGCTGCGGCCGTCCACCACCACAAACACCAAATGGTTCTGGTCAATAATCCCAACGGCGGTACGCGGATGTTCTCCCTGGATGGAGTGGTTACCGAAGTTGGTGTCTACTTCAACGTCCTCGATGCCCTCGGCCACCTCGCCGTTGTCGAGGAGGGAAGGGCCAAACGAGAGGGTGTTCCAGACGCCGTCGGCCAGCAGCTGTTCGGCGGTGGTGGTGGTTTCGTCGTACACCTTGACCGTGCCGTCGTGGTAGAAGGCCAGGCCCTGCCGGGCGCCTTCATCCCGGAAGACCACGCCGTTGCGGATCACGATGCCGGTGTCGCGGAAGCCGTAGTAGTCCCCGTTGATGGCGAAGACGGCGTTGTTCGCCTCGGCGATCGCAGAGGTGGTTTCGGTGATGTTCTCACCGAAGCTGTCATTGGCGAACGCTGACTGGAGGGTGGTGGCATCATCGAGGACGACGTCGGCCACGTAGTAGGTGACCGTACTGTCGCCACTGCCGGTGGTCACCGTGGAAATGGTGATGTTCGACGATTCGGAGGAGTAGGTGGTGTCCGTGGTGACGGCAGTGGCGGAGGCCGTGTCCGCCGTCGTGCTGGTGGAGGTTCCCGTGGAAGTGCCAGCCTGGCTGGCCTCATAGGCGGAGACATCAGAGATCTCCACGTGCTGGACAACGAAACGGTCCAGAGCCCATGCGGTGGCGCCGCCGGCTGAAAGGGTCAGCGCCACGGCCCCCGCGACGACGGCGCGCCGGAAGCGGCCACCTTTACGAAATTTGATTTGCTCAGAAGTCATGCCTCATTTCTAGGCAGGACACTTAGCAGAGGGATGTGCCGGGTATGTGTGGAACCTGTGAAACGAGCTTGCTAAAAGGGTTCTGCTGTAAAGCGAGAGGCAGAAACCATTTGAGATCCTGCATTGTTGCATCGGTGTGGGCTTGCGGGCTTGGAGGAAGCGCTGGGATTGACGTTTTCGTGGATGCCCGTTTTGCCCGGACCGGGGGTCTGTACGTTCCGTGGCGTAGGAGGAACGCTTGCTCGTTCGCTCGTATCCCAGCTCCTTGATTACAGGCGTTTGGCCGGCCGTCCGGCTTACCTTCGTCTCCCGCTCGTCAGTGAGCACCCTGCCGCTGACCCAGCGCAGCCTCGGCGTTCCCCGGGGCGCCTCCTTCGCGGTGCCGCTGGGCGCCACCACCAAGATGGACGGCTGCGCCGCCATCTACCCGGCCATCGCGGCAATCTTCGTCGCCCAACTCTTCGGCATCCAGCTGGACTTCACCCAGTACCTGCTGATCGCCTTGGTCTCCGTCCTGGGCTCCGTGGCGACCGCCGGAACCACCGGCGCCGTCGTGATGCTTACGCTGACCCTCTCCACGCTGGGACTGCCGATGGCCGGCGTCGGCCTCCTGCTGGCCATCGATCCCATCCTGGACTGGGCCGCACCGCGGTGAACGTGGCAGGCCAGGCCTTGGTCCCCACCATCGTAGCCAAGCGCCGGGGCATCCTGGATGAGTCGCTGTACAACGCACCCCGCAGCGGCACACCGTTTGTGGATGACAGCGACGACGCCTCTGTAGCGTCCGACGGAACCAGCACGTACACCGCGCGGCCTGAACTGCAGGATGCGAGGGCATAACTGCACAGTGTGATCTGGGCGGTGTGATCCGCAGAGTGTGATCAGAAGGAAGTCCCCGGGAATCTTACCCGGGGACTTCCTTGTGTTGCGGGCTTTTTGGCGCCGGGTCAACGGCCGCCGATAACCCCGTTCTGCACTGCCTTGGTGACGGCATCGGCCTCGGTCTGGGTCAGCTTGCCGTCCGTCACCGCCTGGTCCAGCCGGGTCTTGAGGGCCGCAGCCTTCTCCGCCTGCCGCTCGCTGCGCAGCTCCTCCAGCGCCGCAGTCACCGTGGACTCGTCGATGTCCAGCGATTCGGCAAGCGACGTGGCCAGCGCAGCATCGCGAGTGGCAGCGTCCGGTTTGGTGCCTTCGGCCGGCGGCGTGGCGGGCTTGTTGGCTTCCCGGAAGGCCTGGAGCGCTTCCGTGACCTTTGCTTCCTCAACCCCGAGCTTTTCCGCGAGCACGGATGCCTGCGCCACGCCGCGTTCGCCGCCGCGGCCGCCGTGCTTACCCATGCCCTGTTCCGTGCTGCCATGGGCAGAGGCGCTGCTGCTCGCGCTCGGGGAAGGAGTCGGCGTGGTGGTGGCGGAGGCCATGCCGGCGACTCCAAGTCCGGCACCTAGGGCCAGCGCCGTAGCTGACAGGCCGAGGGTCATTTTCTTTGTGCGTGACATGTGTTTGTCTCCTGAATCCGCCGTCATTGACGGCTGCTGTTGGTTTGCCTCGTTTGGGACGTTTCCAGCATCGGAAAACAGCTTCTGGAGAACCTTTCGGGAACCTTTCATTCAGCTGTGAAAAAACTTGCTCAGAGTGCAAAGCTGCACGGAGCGTAAGGGCGTGACGCCCCCCTCCTCAGGGGCAACAGAAGCTCCCGCCGCCCTCTCGCGGCGCGAGCTCAACAAAGCCGCCACGCGCCTGGCCATCACTGAAGCCACACTGGACCTGCTGCGTGCCAAGGGACCGGGCAATTTCACCGCCGAGGCTGCCGGGATCTCCCGCCGCACGTTCTTGAACTACTTCAGCAGACTTCGAAGGAAAAGCCGCCTCTGACCCTGCACAAACAAAAAGCAGTGTCGGACGAGCTCTCTCATTAACTTCTACTCGTCCCACTCAAAACATCCACATTGGAGATTCCGTCAAGCTAGCTCGGCCGGCAAACCTTGCTTGCTGATCACCGGCCGGAACTGGGGATGACTTCAATCCATCGGTGGCTGTGGTCAAATCGGGTTAACCACGGCTGGGATTGGGAGCCTTTGCGGTAGCTCCCTGGCAGCGGTAGCGGTGGATAACCTATGAGAATTGTCCCCGGCTGTGGGCCGTGGCAGCAGACTTCTTCACTGTGATGCGAGAACCAATTCGGACTGTTTCTGCAGTGCAGGCACGGGGGTGTTTGTCAGGTTGGGGTGTGCCCTAGCTAGGCGAACCCCTCGTGATTCTGTGCCGAACAGGACTTTGTCCTGCAGCACGGAGTTGGCCGACGCGGAGGTGGGATTCAGGGAAGTATTTGGGGGAGTTGTGGGTCTCCGACTTCCATCTAGATCCCGGGCTCCTAGGCCGCTAGGATCTCGAGACTGAAAGTGAGCCTGCAGCTAGGGGCGAGGTGTAGAGCGAACTCCGGTGACGCAGGGCCTTTGGAGTTTCGAGGATGGTTAGGTCCTTCCCACGGAATTTTGAGGGATCGGAACAGGTTTCGTAGCCGCTGTCAGCCTAGTCGGAGCGGGCATCGGTACGTTCCTGATGCCCGTGTCCATGGAAAACGGACCCTCAGAAAGGGCTTCCACGGGCTAGTTGCTCTGGGGCAACAGATAAGTTCTTGAGCGGGCGGGCCATTCAAGGAGCGAACCTGGGTTCGCTGTCATCATTCCCCCAAGGAGATCATCCCCTGCCAGGGCCTGTACCTAGGCCAAGACTATATGTAGGGCCTTCGTGCCGGGTGAACGGCCAGTCGCTGCCGGAGACGAGCCTGTCTGCGCAATCTCGCTCCAAAAGTTCGGCGAACATCATTTCGGCCTGCTGGGGAGAGGACCGGTAGGGGCCGGATACTTTGACCCATACATGCTCGAGGAGGGCGAGCTCAAGCACCGTTTGGATGGCCTCGGGATAATCCGGTTGCGGAAGTCCGAGGTGGTCGATGACCAGCTTCCCGGGCCACGCCCGAAGCGCCGGAGTGAGATGGAGCCATTGCTGCCCCGAAGGCTGGATTTCCAGATGCCATCCATGCTTTGCCATCCCGGCAGTAGCTGCGGCTCGCCACGCCGAAGAGAAGAGGTCCGGAATTGTTTGGCCGATGGGATTTAGCCTTACCCGCGGACCCTGCGGCGTGCAGGCGCCCCAGGCTCTCATCGGCCAGTTCGGAGCGGACGTCTCCGGATGACAGCACGGCCGCTCCCGAAGTCTTTCGGGAGCGGCCGCAAGAGCAGACAGGAGATAGCTGTTATTTGAGCCGAGAAAGCTGGGCTAAACCAGAACAGCCCGGTCTACACCGTTAGCGTTCAGCAAAGCGAGGTACTGATCCAAAGTAGCCGCATAGTCCGGCACGTAACTTGCATCAGAAACCGCACGCAGAGCGGGCTCAAATATGGAGGAACCCGAGCGAAGATGGGAGCAAGGCTGCGCCGTGAGCCCATCTGCATAAGCGTCAATCGATGTACCGGAGTCGCTGCTTCCAGCGGACCGCGCACCGAGTAGATGTCCAAGCCAAGTTCGCCGGCGGTAAAGCGCCGGCGTTTGCCTTCTTTGCGGTTCGCTTTTGTGCTCTGCCGCTGCTACGTCGGCGGCCGGGGACGACGATGACGTCGTCGACCGGCAATTAGTGCAGCCACATTCTCCGGGGTCAGGCCTTAGATTCGGTGCGCACCATGGAGTCAAAGTCTGGTGCGTCCTTGACGAGGCCGCTCTCGTCGTGGAACGTGCGGGACACGTTGAATGAGGCGTCCGAGATATCAGGGCTTTTAGGTGTTTGTTTGGGAAGAATGTCCATCAACGCTGTGACGGTCGCTGGATCCGTTTCGTTCAGGTATTTGCTCAACAGTTCCTTGGTGCCGTCCGGATTGTTGTGAATTTCATCGAGTGAGCGTCCGATTGAGGTGTGGAATGCTTCGATCTGTTTGGGCTTGTCGGAGATAATCTGTTCACTGCTGAAGGCCACACCATGGAGTGCGCCCTTGAGGATCGGAACGTCACCCCGGCCGGGAGAGATGTAGATCTTGCCGACGTTCTGCGTCTCAGCCATCTGGCCGATGGGCTGGAAGAAAGCCAGTGCATCAACGCGGCCGGCCGTGAGCGCGCCGATGGCTGCTGTCGCTGCCGAGCCGAGGTTGACCAGCGTCACCTCCCTGGAAGCGTCCATGCCAACGGTACCCAGCAGGTAGTTCACCAGTGCTTCGGTTCCGCTGCCCGGGCCTGTTATGCCAACATTCTTCCCGGAAAGTGCACGGATTTTTTCCTCCAAGGGAGCATCCGCGCCGGGTCCTGCGAAGTTGGTGCCGGTAACAACGTCAACGTAGTATTCCGTAACCAGCGCCGACACGAGCTTTGCGCCTTTGTCGACCTTCGCCAGGTTGAACGCGTCGGTCATGACGCCCGCGCCAACGTCAATGCTGCCGGAGCGCAGGGCAGCCGCCAGTTTTGCGCCTGTGCCCAGGCGCGGACGTTCACCCATCTTGAGACCGGCATCGGTGAAATAGCCCTTTTCTTCGGCAACGAAGAGCGGGAAGAACGCCACTGAATTGCTGATCTGCCCAATGTTGAGGACTGACAAGCTGCCTGAGCCCGATGAGCCCGATGAGCCGGATGTCGGGTCAACGCACGCCGTTGTCCCCAATGTTCCCAGCAGGGGAACGGCAAGCATTGATTTCAGAATGTTTCTGCGGTTGGTGGTGTGCTGCGGGTTGAAGCGCTCTGCATTCATGGTTTTCCTTCTGAGTCTTTGTGCCTGTGGGTCCGTAGGACGGACTGCGCAGTCAGGCGGCTTCGCCTGTTGGCTTCCAACGGTTGACGCGCCTGCCCAGGCTGGCGACGGCGAAGTTGAGGATGGACGCGATGATGGTCAGGACGACGAGGGTGGCGAATACGCCTGCAGTGTCGAACTGTGAGGCCGAATCGTTGATGAGATAGCCAAGCCCGGAGTTCGAGGCCACCAACTCACCAATGACGGCTCCGATGAGCGCATAGGGGATGGCTACCTTCAGTCCGGTCAGGACGCCTGTCATGGAGGCAGGGAGGACGACTTTCAGCAGGACTTCTTTGCGGCCGCCGCCCATAAGGCGGACGGCGTCGATGAGGCCTTTGTCCACCTCTCTGACTCCCGCTGCGGTGTTTAGGAAGACCAGGAAGAAAACTGTTGCGGCGGCAAGCAGCACTTTCATGTCCATGCCGATGCCGAACCACACAATGAACAGCGGGGCGAGTGCCACTTTGGGAATCGAATAGAGGGCGAGCATGAATGGTTCGAACACCTCGTAGACGAGGTCCCAGGAGGCGAGCAGGTAGCCGACAACGGCGCCAGCCACCGCGCCCAGCAGGAATCCGTAGATGATCTCCTGGACAGTTACAAGGCTGTGTATCCAAATGGTTCCGTCTGCCATCCACTGAACGAGGCGTTCGACGATCAGGCTCGGACGGCTGATGAAAGTGGCATCGATCCAGCGCCCGGCGGCCACTTCCCAAAGCACCAGAAAAAGGGTCAGTGTCAGGACCCGAAGTATCCAGATAGTGGTTGATCGCCCGTTCTTTTGCCACCAGGACCGGTTGACTTTTTCTATAACGGGCCCATGGCCCGCGGTGGTGTTCACGTCAGTTTCCGACGGGATTTTGGTTTGGTGGACGACTGGCTCTGTGGCGCCGGCGGAGCTCATTGGGAGCCCTCCTTCAATGCTCGGGACATGCGGTGGTGGAGTTCAACGAAGACCGGGTCAACCCGGGCGTCGTCCAAATCCCGGGGCCTGGGAATATTGATCGCTTCGTCGAGCATGATCCTTCCAAGCTTTCCAAGAACAACGACCCTGTCCCCCATCAACAGGGCTTCCTCAATGTCGTGTGTCACGAAGATGACTGTCTGGCCGCTGCCTTCCCAAAGGCGGAGCAGTTCAGCTTGGAGTTCGGACCGCAGTTGCGCATCCAGCGCACCGAAGGGCTCGTCCAGCAGCAGCGTTTCAGGGGAGTTGGCGAGCATGCGCGCGAGGCTCGCACGTCGGCGCATGCCGCCGGACAGTTCACGGGGATAGTGTTTTTCAAAACCCTTCAGGCCCACGCGGCGGATTAGATCGGCCGCGGCGGTCCGCCGGGCATCCTTCTCGGTGCCCCTCAGTTCCAAGGGCATTTCGACGTTGCGCTGCACGTCGCGCCATGGCATCAGTGTGTCTGACTGGGTGAGGTAGCCGATATCGATCCGCGGGCCGCTGAGCTTCTGCCCTTTGTAGTGAACTTCGCCCGCGCTGGGTTTGGTGAGGCCCGAGAGCAGATTCAGCATTGTTGACTTGCCGCAGCCGCTCCGTCCCAGGATTGTGACGAAGCTGCCCTTGTGGATTTCGAGGTCGAAGTCGCGAAGGGCGACTGTGGCCACGTCATTGCGTTCAAACTGTTTGGTGAGGCCTTTGATTTCCAGGAGCGCGCTCATAGCGAATCAACAACTTTCGGCATCAGCCGGCGGGAAGCTTCGACTGGATATGGGGGTGGTACGGCCAGGAGTCTGTGCTGTGCCATTACGCCTTCTTTCAGGGGATCTTGTTAGTTCTCGTGATGGAACTTGGAGGGTGCGTCTTCAAGAGGTGCAGCGCCGGCAAGCCACCGGCTGTTATGGACCGCCATGGTGCGGATTTCTTCGTCAGAAAAGCCGACCTGGAGAAGGCGGTCCGCCGCCAGGGCCAATCCGTGTTCGACCGGAGGATTAAACGGCTGGCCAAGGTCGCTGCTTATGACTGAATGTTCCGGGCCAGCGTGCCGGATATTGTGAAGCCAAAGTTCCCAGGAGACTTTTCCCGTGAGGGGAGTGGTCAAGCACCGTTCCAAGAGCGCGCCCCGGTCCGCGAGTTCCTGTTGCCTCTCGAGCACCATCCGCTGGGATGTGAACTCCGGATGCGTAATTACCATCCGTTTTACACCCAGCTCGCATGCTGTCCGGATGATGCTGCGGGATTCATCGGGATGCAGATGCCCGGTAGCAAGTGTCATCTCGTGTTTTGCTATCAACTGCAGCACCTGCCGCGCCTTGATCGTGACGTTTCCATCACTGTCCAGCAGCTCGACGGCGTCTGCAGCCATGCCGGCTTCGCGAAGGTCGTCCTGAAGCTGTGCCCACATCGGCGGAGTTGCGCCTTCCGGTTCTTCCGCCAGGCAGGAGCGCTGATTGGAACTGTCAACGGTCGGCAGCCAAACAAAGCGTGCCCCTCCGCGCGCCGCAATTTCGACGGCAATGGGATTCAGGCCACCGACTGAGGCGTTCAGCGTTATGGCACCAACCGCGTCGACGTCCGGACGCAGGCGCCTTACGACAGCTGCACGCTCCGCGGTGGGAACGTAATGCGACTTCAGGACGAATCCCGCCAGGCCTTCTTCCGCAAAACGCTCACTCAGGGTGACATCGTCGATTCGGCGCTTCATGACGTCCGGGGCGACATGAACATGCACGTCGTAGCCACCCTTCACAAGCTCCCGGGCGTGAGCGCTCGGTACGGGATCATCCACGTTGTTTGCTCCTTTGCTAACAAGGTTGTGTCTTTATTGTGAACAATCTTGATCACAATGTCAACGATTTTTGTGACCCACGCCATGCCCGCGGCTGCGGGACCCGGCGCCCGTGCAACGGGGTGGACGGAAGTGGACTCCTCACCTATGGTGAGGGGCAGTTAGCGGGCGACCGCCCGAGTTGTGTCAAGAATTGGGAGTGGATTTCAGGGACGATATCCACTCCAAGGTCCCCTGGGTCATCCAGTATGGCGTGCCCAGTTCCTTGAGGAACCTCAGGGCCTCGTTGACTTCATGGGTCCGGCGAGCTGCATGGTGGTGCGAGCCGCTGATAAGCCGGTCCACAAACTCCCTTCCATTGGGACCTAGCTCTCCCGCAATGTCAGCGAGGAGCCATTCCGAGCAGTCCGCAGCTTTTCCCGCAGCTTCACATTCGAGTACCAGGCCGGCCAGGCCCTTCATGAATACGCTCCGCAGAAGCTTCCTGCCGGCTGCTGCCCCGGCTGGGCCGGGCACGATATCTACCGGAGTTTCCAATGATCTGAGAATCGCGGCGAAATCGGCGGCTCTTTCGCCACTCACCATCAAGGGCGTCCTACTGCCGGCCCGTGGGACTGGTGCCATGACCGCAACGTCGACCATGGAGGCCCGATGTGATGAAGCCAGTGCAGCCAGCTCGGCCTTCGCGGAGGGGCTTGCGGTGTTGAAATCTGCGTAAATGGCGGAAGTCGGCAGGAGCGGCATTATGCTTTGGGCAACTCGCAGGCAGGCAGCTGCACCTACCAGGCTGATAACCACATCGGAGCCCTCAACGGCGGCCTCCATATCGTCCAACTGGGTTATGCCGGCGGCTCGGACGTCCACGAACGGGTCGTAACCGCGGACCGTGGCACCTGCCTCGTTCAACCCTTTGACATAGAACAGTCCGGCTTCGCCTAGACCAAGAACGGTTATAACGCTCATAACCTTGCCTTCGGTAACTTCATGTTCACCTTCTGTTCTCGAGTAAGTGCGCGTTTGGACTCTTAGGCGACGGGCCAGGACGGCCATTGCGGAAGACTCGGGGCATGCTTCGTGAACCGGCGCCGGTGCTCCCTTCTCACTGCAGACGTGTGCTCATGGCACCCGGGAGGTGGCGCTCGGCAAGGTCGCCGACGGTGTAGGCGTCAGATCCTCGTAGCGGCTCGCCTGGGAGGGGGGCGCCGGGCGTGTCTTGGGGCCGAAGATGGCGAGGACAATTGCCCCGAAGAGCCAAGTGCCGGCAATAAAGAAGAACACGCTTTGGTAGCCACTCCCTGTGTACAGGCCCGCGATGATCAGCGGACCCGCGGCATTGGAAAGCCGGCCCAGCCCGTAGGAGATGCCAGTGCCCAGGGAGCGACCGGCGATGTCAAACACTTCGGGGGAGTAGGCGTAGGCGAGGGCCGTGTAGCCGCGTTCGAAAAGGTTCACCAGGAACCCGAAGACGACGATCAGGATGGGGTTGAAGGTGAGCCCGTAGACAAGTCCGCAGATGGCTATGGTGGTGCCGAAGACGACGAGGCACCACTTGCGCTCGAAGCGGTCGGTGACCAGGGAGGCCAGATAGGACCCCAATGGTGCTCCCACGGTGGTGAGGGCCACAAAGAAGATCGAATCCTTTACGCTGAAGCCTTCCTGGGCCAGCAGTGTCGGCGCCCAGCTGGAGTAGCCAAAAAAACCGATGGTTTGGGTGACCCAGAGGACCGTGAGGAGCAGGGTGGGGCCGAGGTACTTTTTCTGTAGCAGAAGTGTGAGCGGTGCCTTGGCCTTCGTTGTCTGTACTGGCGCGGATACCGGCGCCAGAGGCGTGGGCAGCTTTCCCGTCTCCGCCGTGACGCGGGCTTCGATCTGGGCGAGGACGGCCTCCGCCTTGTCGTACTGACCCTTGCTCTCGTACCAGCGGGGGGACTCTTTGAGGTATTTGGTGAAGAGGATAAAGAAGACGCCGAGCGCTCCCCATAGGTATACGAGCCGCCATGACCAGTCACTCAGTGGAACCACCGCGCTGGCAAGGAGGTTTGTGGCAGGGGTTCCACAGATTCCAATGACGATGGCGTATGCCTGGTACTTTCCGCGGACAGCAGCGGGGAAAATTTCGTTGACGTAGATGACCGCTACCACGGTCATGGCTGCCAGTCCGGCCGAGGTCAGGACACGGAAGGCGCCGAGTGAGACGATGTCCCACGAGAATACGGCGGCGAAGGAAAAGACCGAATACCAGACGGTGGTGATGGTCAGCGCTTTTTTGCGCCCCCAACGGTCGGCCAGCCAGCTGGCGATCAGTGAGCCGAAGAACATGCCGATGAACGATAGGGACGTGACGTAGGCGATCTGGTTGATCGTGACGCCCCACAGGCTGATGAGCGCCGGGACGGTGGTTGCGAAGCTGTTGATGTCCGCGAACTCGAAGAAATAGGCGAATGAGACAGCAATAAGCGTTACTTTGTGGAATCTGGAGATCGGAAGCCGGTCAAGCCGGTTTGCCGCATTGGAATGCATCGTTGGAGTCCTTGGAAGAAAGGGTGCGGAAGGGATCAGACTTCTTGGCCCGGCCAGTAGAGCCGCATGGGGTTGGCGACGAGGAGCTTATGCTGCTGGTCGCCTGTCCGGGCTACCTGGGGGATGTAATCCACAAGGAGTCCGTCATCGGGCATGTGCCCCGATAAGTTGGGGTGGGGCCAGTCAGTGCCCCAGAGCACCCGGTCCGGGAATTCCTCGATGACCCTGCGGCCAAAGGGTACTGCGTCCCTGTATGCCTTTTGCTCGCCGTCCAAGGCAGGAGGCCCGGTGATGCTGAGGCGCTCCGGGCAGCTGACTTTGACCCAGACGCCATTCTTGTCAACAAAGCGTAGGAAGTGGTCGAAGTCGGGGCCATTGACAGGTTTCGTCACGTCCGGCCGTCCCATGTGGTCCACCACCAACGGCGTGGGAAGAGAGCCGAAGAATCCTTCCAGGTCTTCCAGGTCTTCGCCCTCGAAGTAGATGACGACGTGCCAGCCCAAGGGGGCGATCTTCTTGGCGATGGCGGCGAGGTCATCCTGCGGGGCGGCGCTGACTAATCGCTTGAGGAAGTTGAACCGTACGGCCCGCACCCCGGCGTCGTCCAGTCGGCGCAGCTCTGCCTCGGTCACATCAGGACGGACCGTGGCGACACCACGTGCGCGCCCGCCGGAAGCCTGCACCGCGTCGACCATGGCACTGTTGTCAGCGCCGTGGCATGTTGCCTGCACGATGACGTTGCGGCTGACTCCGAGATGATCCCGGAGGGCAAAGAGATCTTCCTTGCTCCCGTCGCACGGGGTGTACTTCCGTTCCGGCGCAAAGGGGAACTCGGCGCCTGGACCGAAGACATGGCAGTGCGCGTCCACTGCGCCGACGGGCATCTGGAATCGGGGCTTGGATGGGTTGTTGTACCAGTCCAGCCACCCCGGGGATTTTGTAAATTGTGTACCCACGCGGGTCTCCTATGAGCAGATTGTTCTCAGTCGATGTATCGAAGCCCTGCAGCTTCGAGCGGGCCGCGCATGGAGTAGATATCCAGGCCCAGTTCTCCGGCGGCGAAGCGCTGGCGTTTACCTTCCTCGTTCTTTTCGCGGGTCTGTGCCGCTGCTGCCACCTCAGCGGCACGGGCGGCGGGGACCACTACCACGCCGTCGACATCGGCAATGACGACGTCCCCCGGATTGACCAGGGCGTTGGCGCACACAACGGGGATGTTGACCGAGCCCAGAGTCGCTTTCACGGTGCCTTTTGAGTTAATGGCACGGCTGAAAACAGGGAAGTCCATGTCTTGCAGCGTAGCCACGTCGCGGCAGCCGCCGTCGATAACAAGCCCTGCGGCCCCGCGAGCCTGCAAGGACGTGGCGAGCAGGTCCCCGAAGAAGCCGTCCTCGCTCTCTGTCGTGCAGGCGGCGACCAGCACGTCGCCGGCCTGGACCTGTTCGGCAGCGACATGCATCATCCAGTTATCACCTGGCTGCAGCAGGACGGTGACGGCAGTGCCGCAAAGTCTGGCACCGGGGTAGACGGGCCGGATGTACGGGCGCATCAGGCCCAGGCGGCCCATGGCTTCGTGGATGGTGCTTACGCCAAATGCAGAGAGGGCTTTGACATCAGCCTCGGCTGCACGGTTGATGCTGCGGTGGACTACTCCAAGTTCTTGCATGGATCCTGCTCCTTTGGGTCGGCTTGTGCTCAGCGGCCCTGCTGCTTGAGCAGGGCATTCAGGCGGGGGTAAACGGATCGGGAGTTGTGTTCCTGAACGGCGGCTATATCGGCTTCATTCAGACTCGAGGAGTTGATATAGCGGGCGGTGTCATCGAAGTTGTGTCCCGTGCAGGGGTCGATGTCCCGGACGGCGCCGATCATCTCGGACGCGAACAGGACGTTGCGTGTTGGAATAACGTCGAGCAGCAAGTCGATCCCGGGCTGATGGTAAACACAGGTGTCGAAAAAGACGTTGTCCAGCAGGTGCTCTTCCAGGCTTGGCTTGTTCAATGCCATGGCCAGACCGCGGAACCTTCCCCAGTGGTAGGGGACGGCGCCGCCGCCGTGCGGGATAACGAGTTTCAGGGTGGGAAAGTCGGCGAACAGGTCACCCTGGATCAGCTGCATGAAGGCAGTAGTGTCGGCGTTCAAATAGTGCGCGCCGGTGGTATGAAAGGCCGGATTGACGCTGGTGCTCACGTGCACCATGGCCGGGATATCGTACTCCACCATTTTTTCGTAGATCGGGTACCAGTATCGGTCCGTCAGCGGCGGGGCGCTCCAGTGACCGCCGGACGGGTCCGGGTTCAGGTTCAGGCCAACCGCACCATACTCCTCGACGCAGCGTGCAAGTTCGGGGACGCAGGTCGCCGGATCAACGCCGGGGGACTGAGGCAGCATGGCTGCCGGGACGAAGCGTTTGGGGTAGAGCTGGCTGACCCGGTAGCAGAGCTCGTTGCAGATCGCCGCCCACTCGGCCGAGGTCTCGAAGGTGCCGACGTGGTGGGCCATGAAGGAAGCACGGGGTGAAAAGACTGTCATATCGATGCCGCGCTCATCCATCAGGCGCAGCTGGTTTTGCTCGATACTTTCCCGTAAATCGTCGTCGGAAATCTTCAGATCGGAGGGATGGGGGGCTTGGGAGGGCTCCTTCAGCCCTTCTATTTGCCGGTCGCGCCACTGGCCGAGAGCGGGAGGGGCGGTGGTGTAGTGGCCGTGGACATCGATGATCACTGTTCTTGCTCCTTAAGAGATGAGACGTTCGGTGTCTGGAGGTTTACGGGAACCAGTACGTCGCCGGCCATGATCAGGCGGGCGGTGCGGAGCAGGCCGGACTTCCCTACACCGCCGGGACCAGCAGGGTCCAGACCCAGTTGGACGGAGAACTCCCCGCTGGGGTGTTCCACCGACACCGTGAGCAATCCATGCCCGGACACCGCGGCAATGCGGTTCGCCACGGTGCCGCCTATGACGCAGGCTGTGGCGGCGGTGACGGCCGCCAGCACGCCGATCGATTCGTGGCAGACGTGCGGGATGAAGCTGCGGGTACTGATTGTCCCGCCGGCGGCAGGAGGGGAAACGAGGGTCATTTTGGGATAGTTTTTGGCGCTGACGTCACCGAGGCCCATCAGATTGCCGCAGGTGAGGCGGAGGGCTTCGAGACGATCTTTCAGATCACTGTCCTTGTTGAGCTCGGTCGCTGACTCCTGGCCGGTGCGGTGGAGGTCGGCGGCGTTGACGATGACCAGCGGCTGACCGTTGTCGATGCACGTGACATCTATTTTTCCGAGGCCAGCTATATTCACGGTGTCCCTGACGTTGCCAGTGGGCAACAGGGAGTCGCAGATGGAACCGGCGGTGTCCAGGAAGTTGATGGTCACAGCGGCGGCAGTACCGGGGACACCGTCGATTCTGGCGTCCCCGGCATACTGGACGTACCGGCCATATTCTCCTACCGGCGTCTGGATGCTGATCTCGGCCACCAAGCCGGTATTCAGCGTGAGGACGCGGAGGGTGGTGACGTCGCTGTCTGGGACCAGGAGGCCGGATTCGACGGCGAACGGCACCACGGCGGCCAGCATGTTGCCACAATTCGGTGTTGTGTCCACGCGCTCACTGTTCGGTTGGAGCTGGGCAAACAGGAATTCAAGGTCCACCCCGGGACGTGTACTGACGGACACGATTCCGGCCTTGCTGGTCAAGGGGTGGGCACCGCCCAGGCCGTCAATCTGCCGCGGATCGGGGGAACCCATCGCTGCCAGCAGAATTGCGTCTCGGGCGGCAGCGTCCCGTGGCAGGTCGTCGGCCCGAAAAAACGGGCCCTTGGAGGTACCGCCGCGCATGAACCAGCACGGGACAGCCAGTTGGCTCCCTGAGTATCGACGGCGGGCCCTCTCGGCGCCCTGGATGGTCGCTTGAACCACTTTGTTCGCTCCCTTGATAGTGATGCAGACAACAATATCGGCTAGTAAAATTGTTTGCAATCTAGTTAGCAAAATGTTGTGGCAAAGTTTTCCTGTGAGCAAGGTCCTCGGTCCCGGGTCGGCGGCAGGGGAAACCCAGTCCTTGAGGCCCGAACCTAACGAATAAGTGCGGCTCGGCGAGCTGGCCGACCAGGGGCGCCGCGGCTCTGCGGATGCGCATGAAGGCCTGGTGGCGTGCGTGCTGTTCGTCCTCCAGGGCGTTTGCAAACAGATTCGGACAGCGGCTAGGTGCACCTTCAAGCGGCTAATGTTCTGAAAAATTGTTTACAATACTAGGGGAGATAATTGCCGATCACAGGGAGACAATATGACGGCAGTAGGCGCAGGCACCGAAGCGGGCCTTTCCGCGCACGAACTCGCGGATCTGTTGCGACGGGCCATTATCAGCGGTGAACTCGTGCCTAAGCAGCGCCTCGTAGAGGCCGATCTGGCCGCCGAATATGGAGCCAGCCGAGGCAACATCCGGGTCGCTCTGGCGGAGCTAAGTGTCGAAGGCCTTGTCGAACGAGTCCAGAACCGTGGCGCACGTGTACGGGCCGTCTCGGTCGATGAAGCTGTAGAAATCACAGAAGTCCGCGCCGCCCTAGAGGCTCTATGTGCCCGCAAGGCTGCGCAGCGTATATCCGTTGCCGAGGCGGAGGAGCTGCGGGAGCTTGCCAGACAAATGGAGGATGCGGTCTCCCGAGGAGACAGAGAATCGTACTCGGCGTGCAACAAGCGGCTTCACGCCAAGATTATCGCGGTGAGTGCTCAGGTAACAGCTGCAGCGACCATCCAGCGGCTGCGGGGCCAGGCCGTGCGCTTTCAGTTCCAACTGGCGAGGCAACCGGGCCGGCCTAGTGTTTCTCTCCCGCAGCACTTGGCTATTATCGACGCAGTGTGTCGGCATGACGCCGAAGGGGCAGCCGAAGCGATGAGACTTCATCTGGAGAGCGTCGCGGAAGCAATTAGCGCGAGCGGTCGCTAGTTCTGCCGCTCGGTTCCTTAGTGCCAGATCGCTGGTCTGTCAGTCTGGATCTGTCTGGGGCACCCCGACGTCAGGTCGATGCCTCCGGTGAGGTGCCGCTTGTTGGACGAGGCCCGCCACGGACGTTGTTCCGGGTGGACTTGTGACGGCCTTTTCCTCATGAATGAGACCGAGCCACATGCAGTGGCACGTGTTGGATGTGCGCGTACCGATCTGCCATTTATTGTCGTGCAGAGCGATGGCTCAAATCGGCGTTGCCGACCTTCACGTCCACGGTGCCACCAAGAGTCAAGGTCTCCTGTCGGGCACGGAGTAGTATCTCCTGTCGCCGTGAGGCGCGCCCTGGTCTATGCCGAAGATCAATCATGCCTCAACCTGGAGCTGCCGCCTGAACACAGAAGAATGACGATACGAAGCAGTCCCTTTGCATGCACCCCCACCATTTTCAAACGCCGATAGTGGATATTCCGTCAACCCGCCTCGGTGGGGCAAACGCGGCAAACGCGTGCTTGCTGACCACGCGGCCGGAACTGGTGGCGACTTCATTCCGTCCATGGTTGGGGTCAATTCTGGTTATCCACGGCTGGAGTAGGGAGCCGTCGGGGTAGCTCCCTGGCAGCAGTAGCGGTGGATAACCTATGAGAATTGTCCCCGGCTGTGGGCGGACGGACCGGACTTCTCGTTCAAAACGTAGATCAATTCCCGTTGTTCCGAGCACCAGGCAAAAGAGCCGTGTGTCAGCTTTGAGTGTAGTCCAGTCTGGATGCTCCCTCCGTGCTTAGAGCTTTGTTTTGGTACTGCGAGATTATGGTCCTTGCGCTAGACGCTTCTTCGGACATCCACTGCCCTCTGGTCCTGCCGGGCTGCTACACCGCGGCTCTGAGCGGGACGGGGACGAGTTCCTGGAGTTCCTGGAGGGTGCAGCCGAAGGTTTCGCGGACGGTGACGCCGTCGGGTCCCGTGAGGAACACGGCTCTGTCGGTGTAGACGCGGGTGACGCAGCCGACGCCGGTGAGCGGGTACGTGCAGGATTCGACGATTTTGGAGGCGCCTTCGCGGGTCAGGAGGGTCATCATGACGAAGACGTCCTTGGCCCCGGTGGCGAGGTCCATGGCACCGCCGACGGCGGGAATCGCCCCGGGTGCGCCGGTGTGCCAGTTCGCGAGGTCGCCGGTGGCGGAGACCTGGAACGCGCCGAGGACGCAGATGTCCAGGTGCCCGCCACGCATGATCGCGAAGGAGTCGGCGTGGTGGAAGTAGGACGCCCCGGGGAGTTCGGTGACGGGGATCTTGCCGGCGTTGATCAGGTCCCCGTCGATCAGGTCCCCTGTGGCTTCAGGGCCCATTCCGAGCATCCCGTTCTCGGTGTGAAGGGTGATGTTCTGCTCTGCGGTGAGGTAGTTGGACACCAGGGTGGGCTGGCCGATCCCGAGGTTCACAAAGGAACCGGGGGCGATGTCCCTGGCCACCAGGCGTGCCAGGTCATCCCGGCCCATGGCCGTCTCCGAGGTCTTAATGGATGTTGCGATGCTCATCTCAGGCCACCTTTTCTGCAATGTTGCCGGTTACGCGGACGATGCTGTTGACGTAGATGCCGGGGGTGACGATGTTTTCCGGGTCCAGTCCGCCGGTGGGGACAATCTCGGAGACCTGGACAATGGTGTGCTTCGCCGCGGCGGCCATGATGGGGCCGAAGTTCCGTGCGGTCTTGCGGTAGACGAGGTTGCCTTTGCCGTCCGCCTTCAAGGCTTTGATCAGTGCCACGTCGGCATGGATGGGTGTTTCGAACACCTGGCCGCGGCCGTCGATGATCCGGGTTTCCTTGCCCTCCGCCAGCATCGTCCCGTACCCGGTGGGAGTGAAGAACCCGCCGATCCCGGCCCCCGCGGCCCGGATCCGCTCGGCAAGGTTGCCCTGCGGCACGAGTTCCAACTCGATCTCCCCGGCCTTGTACTTGGCATCGAAGTGCCAGGAGTCGGACTGCCGGGGGAAGGAGCAGATCATCTTTTTCACCCTGCCTTCCTTGATCAGCAGCGCCAGGCCCTGGTCGCCCTGCCCGGCATTGTTGTTCACCACGGTCAGGCCGGAAGCGCCGCAGTCCATCAACGCATCGATCAGTTCGAACGGCTGCCCGGCGTTGCCGAACCCGCCGATCATCACGGTGGAGCCGTCCTTGATCCCGGCCACCGCTTCTGCCACGGTGTCTACAAAATTCAACATTCGCTTATGCCTTTCCTGTGCTGTTCCCGGAGGAGGCGGTGACGTTTTCGAGGACCACGGCCAGACCCTGCCCCACACCAATGCAGATCGCCGCGACGCCCCAGCGCTGACCGGAGGCCTGCAGGGACCGGGCGAGGGTGCCCAGGATCCGGGTCCCGGACGCACCGAGCGGGTGGCCCATCGCGATGGCCCCGCCGTGCCGGTTCACAATGGACGGGTCAATGCCCCAGGCGCTGATACAGGCCAACGACTGCGCGGCGAACGCTTCGTTGAGCTCGACGGCGCCCACCTGGTCCCAGCCGATGCCCGCCTTCGCAAGGGCCTTGTTCGCCGCCTCCACCGGGGCAAACCCGAAGTACTGCGGATCATTGCCGTGCGCCCCGCGGCCCGCGATCCGCGCCAGCGGCTCCAGGCCCAGCAGCCCGGCGGCACCCTCGGATCCAATCCAGGCCGCGGAGGCGCCGTCGGACAACGGCGAAGCATTCCCGGCCGTGACCGTGCCGCCCACCTCGGCCCCCTCGGGCTCGTTCCGGAACACCGTCTTCAAGACGGCGAGTTTCTCGGCGGTGGAACCCGGGCGGATACCTTCGTCCCGCACCAGGTCCGTTCCCGGCACAGGGGCGACGAGGTTATCGTAGAACCCCTCGTCCCACGCCGCAGCGGACAGGTTATGAGAGTTGGCCGCGAACTCGTCCTGCGCCTGCCGGGTGACGCCGTACTTCTCCCGCAGCCGCTCGGTGGCCTCACCCAGAGAGATGGTCCATTCCTTCGGCATCGCCTTGTTCACCAGGCGCCAGCCCAGCGTGGTGGAGGCCAGGGTCATGTCACCGGCCGGGTACGGTTTCTCCGTCTTGGGCAGCACCCACGGGGCGCGGGACATCGACTCCGCTCCGCCCACCAGCACCAGGTCCGCGTCACCGGCATTGATCTGGCGCGAAGCGATAATTGCAGCATCCAAAGACGACCCGCAGAGCCGGTTCACCGTCGTGCCCGGGATGGACACGGGGAGGCCGGCCAGCAGGGTGCCCATCCGGGCGATGTTGCGGTTCTCCTCGCCGGCTCCGTTGGCGTTGCCGAACACCACCTCATCAATCCGCTCCGGATCCAGCGAAGGTGCCCGCTTTACGGACTCGCTGATCACGTGCGCGGCCAGGTCATCGGGGCGGACGGCGGCGAGGCCGGAGCCGAACTTGCCGAAGGGGGTGCGCACGGCGTCGTACACAAAAGCCTGGTTCATGGGGTGGTATCCATTCCGGTGTTGTCCATTTCATGGAACACCTGCTGTGCTGTCTTGAAGGCGGTGTTGGCAGAGGGGACTCCGCAGTAGATGGCGGTCTGCAGCAGGATTTCCTTAATCTCGTCCCTGCTGAGGCCGTTGGTGAGGGCCGCGCGGATGTGCATGGCCAGTTCCTCCCAGTGCCCGTGCGCCACCATCGCGGTGATGGTGACGGCGGACCGCATCTGCCGCGTCAGACCGGGCCGGGTCCAGATGCCACCCCAGGCGATCCGCGTGATCATGTCCTGGAAGTCTTCGGTGAAGTCGTCCTTGTTGGCGTTGGCCCGGTCCACGTGCGCGTCGCCCAGGACTTCGCGCCGGACCGTCATGCCGCCCTCGTAAATGTCCTGGCTGGTGGCGTCCGGCTGGACTACTCCGTGCCTTTCGATCCGGCTCATTTCGCTACTCCACGGGATTCGGCCCAGGAGAGAAGGCTGCGCATCAGTTCGGCAACGTGGGCCGGTGCTTCGGCAGGAGCGAGGTGAGCCACACCCTCGAGGGTGACGGCCGTGGCGGTGCCTCCACCGGCAGTGATGCCTGCCGCCACTTCCTCGGCCAGCGACGGGGGTGCGACGCCGTCCTGTGCTCCGGCGATCACCTGGGTGGGGACGTGGATGCTCTCCAGCTCCTCCCGGACGTCAAAAGCTGCGAGGGCTTCGCAGCAGTAGGCATAGCTGAATCGCTCGGCGTTGCGCAGGGCGTGCAGGAGCCTGCTGCTGAGCTCGGGCTCACGGTCCATAAAGCCCGGGGCAAACCAGCGCTGCGCAGAACCCTGGATCATCACCGGTGTGCCCTGGCTGCGGACAGTTCCGGCGCGTTCCAGCCATCCCTCCGGCGTGCCCAGTTTGGCGCCGCTGCACTGGACGGAGAGGCTTTTGAGCCGTTCGCCGTGCTTGATTCCCAGCTGCAGGCCGGTGGCCCCGCCCAGGGAGACGCCGGCGTAGTGGAAGGCTTCACCGGGGGCGATGGAGTCAATCAGGTCCACCACGGCCTCTGCCAGGTCCGAAACGTCGAACGCTTCGGTTGCAGCTGGTGAGACGCCGTGGCCGGGGAGGTCCCATGCCACCACGTCGTAGTCCTTGCCCAGCAGGCATGCTGCCCGGTTCCAGAGGAGGGAGGACGTACCCAGGGAAGAACCGACCACCAGGAGGGGGTGGTCGCCAAGGGGCCGCTGGGGCGACAACAGTGCGGCTTTCAGGGCAGGTTTAGCCACGGCGGGCTCCGTTCGCGTCGGATTCTGCAGATGCTGTGGGGAAGAATTCGGGGTAGGCGGCAAGGATGCGCCGGGCGATTTCAGCGGCCTCGCCCAGGTAGCCGGCGGGGTCCAGGAGCTCCCCAAGACGGAGATCCGTCACCAGGCCGGGCGGCAGGGCTGCCCGGAGCAGCTTCCGGTAAGCGGCTGCCTGTTCAGCAGCAGGTGCCTGGAGGGTCCTGTCCACAACGTTCTGGAGTTGCTGCTTGCCGCTGCGGCCGTCCTTTTCCTCGAGCAGCGGTGCGACGGCGGCGTTGACGCCTTCGGCCAGCAGCAGCGGGCCGGCGAGGTCCAGGTTGCGGCGCATGCCATCGGGGAAAACCTGCAGCCCTTCAACGAGCTCCCTGACGTGGCCGGCAGCGCCAAGGGCCAGCGAGAGGAGCTGCCGGATTGCCGGCCACTCGATGTGCCAGGCTCCGTCCGGCCGTTCATCGTTGAAGTTGGCCGCAGCCAGGTGAAGCTGGGCGGCCAGGTTCGGTGCCTGCAGGGCGGCGCTGCGGACCAGCACCGACAGCACGGGGTTTTGCTTCTGTGGCATGGCTGAGGAAACGCCGCGGCCCGCAGCGCGGGGCTCGGCCAGTTCGGCCACCTCGGGCCTGCTGAGGAACAGGACATCGGCAGCGATCTTGCCGAAAGCATCCAGCAGAACGGCCAGGACGTGTCCCAGCGACGTGACGGCCAGCCGGTTGGTGTGCCAGGGGGCGGGCGCGGGGGTCAGGCCCAAATGGGCGGCCAGGGCGTCGGCAAGGCTGAAGGGTGTTGCCGGCGAACCGGAGGTGAGGACGGTTCCGGCAGCAAGCGTGCCTGCGGCCCCGCCGAACTGGACCGGCAGCGCCAGGTTTTCCAGCTGGCGGCCCGCGGCGGCAACACTGTGGAACCACTGGGCTGCGCGCAGCCCGAACGTATAAGGGAGGGAGTGCTGCGTCAGGCTCCTGCCCACGCACAGGGTGTCCGCATGCTGTTCCACCAAGGCGGCGAGCCCCGCCGTCGTGCGCTTCACATCGGCGAGCACCGCCTCGACGCTGTTGTGCGCGAGCAGCATCAGCGCCGTATCCAGCACATCCTGGCTGGTCAGCGACGTGTGGACGGCCTTTTCTGCCCCGATGCCAGCCGTATCCAGTGCCGCCACCTGCTTGCGGAGGTCGGACAGGAGGGGGATCACCGGGTTGCCGCCACCTTGGGCGCGGCGGGCGACATCGGCAGGGTCGTAGCGGCCCGGGTCCGCGGCGGATGCGACGACGGCGGCGGAACCGGCAGGTGCCAGGCCGGACTTTTCCAGTACCGCGGCCCAGCCGGACTCGACGGTGAGGATTGCCGAAAGCACGGCGCGGTCCCCGGTCAGCGCGCCCACCAGGGGCGACGCCGAGACGGGGCTCAGCAGGCCCACGTCTGTTCCAACGGATTTGTCCAGGTCAGTCACTGGAAATCCAGGAAGACCGTCTCGCCCTCACCCTGAAGGCGGATATCGAACGTCAGGCCGCTGTCGGCATCGCGGCGGGCAATGAGCGTCTTCCGGCGTTCCGGGTCCAGGGAACTGAGCAACGGATCGTTGGCCAGCGCCTCCTCGTTTTCCGGGAGGTAGATACGGGTGAACAGCCGGTTGGTCAGGCCGCGCGCGAAGATGACCATCGAGATGAACGGTGCAGCGCCCGGCTTGGTGGGGCCGGGGTTGACCGTAGTGAAGGTGAACACGCCGCTGTAGCCCACGGAGCCGCGGCCCCAGCCGCTGAAGGTGTAACCGTCACGGACCAGGGACCCCGTCTTTTGGACGATCCTGCCGTCGGCGTCCGGCTGCCAGATCTCCAGGATGGCATCCGGCACGGTCTCGCCGGCGCCGTCGTAGACAGTGCCCTGAAGCCGGATGGAACCCGGCGAGCCCGGGGCCAGGAGTTCGTTGTCTTTCTCGAACGGCAGCGCGTAACCGTAGAACGGGCCGACGGTCTGGCCGGGCGTGGGGACAAGCTGTGTGGTCTGGTTGCTCATGTACCTATTCCTCGTCACCTTCTGCGCCCAGCGCCTCGTTCTCGGTCCAGGTCCGCTTGGGACCTGTCAGGACGATGTCCCAGTTGTAGCCCAGCGCCCACTCCGGCTCGGTGAGGATGTGGTCGTAGTTGGCCACCAGCCGGTCCCGGGCGTCCTGGTCCACGATGGTCTGGTAAATCGGGTCCAGCGGGAAGAGCTGGTCGCCGGGAAAGTACATCTGCGTGATGATGCGCTGGGTGAACTCTGTGCCGAACAGCGAGAAGTGGATATGTGCCGGGCGCCAGGCGTTCAGATGGTTCTTCCACGGGTAGGCGCCGGGCTTGATGGTGGTGAACCGGTAGGAGCCGTCAGGTCCGGTAATGCAGCGGCCGATGCCCGTGAAGTTGGGGTCGATCGGTGCCGGATGCTGGTCCCGCTTGTGGATGTAGCGGCCGGAGGCGTTGGCCTGCCAGATCTCCACGAGCTGGCCCGCCACCGGGTGTCCGTTGCCGTCCAGGACCTTGCCCGCCACGATGATCCGCTCGCCCTGGGGCTCGCCGTTGTGCTGGATGGTCAGGTCCGATTCCAACGCGTGCACGTCCTGGTGGCCGAACGCCGGGGAGTACAGCTCAATGGTTTCGGGGTCCGCATGGTGCAGGCTCTTAGTGGGGTGGCGCAGGATGCTGCTGCGGTACGGCGGGTAGTCCAGGCGCGGCTGGGTCTCGGTCGGGGCGCCGTCCTTAAGCGCCCGGTTGTAGGCGTCGGCCAGGCCGTTGATTTCTGCGCTGAGGTCCTGCTGTGTTTCCACAGCCCGGTCCACCGGCGCGTGTCCTGCCTTGGGTTCGGCAGCCGGTACGAGCTCGTCGGTCTGGGCGTTAACATCGTGCAGCACGGCTGGCTCCTATCTGATGGGTGGTTGGTCGGGGCGGCTATCGGCGTTGCTTGATTGCTCTACACCAGGCCGGGCCAGCCGGTGTACGCCTCGGCGAGGTAGGCCATGCCGTGGCGTGAGGATACGACGGAGTTGAGTTCTCCGAGCTGGCGCGCGCGGGAGAAGTCGTCTGCGTCGGTGGGGGTGTGCAGCATGGTGGTCATCCAGTAGGAGAATTGCTGAGCTTTCCAGACGCGGTCCAGCGCGCGGTCCCTGTAGGTTTCAAGCAGGTGGTCCGAGCCGGAGTTGTAGTGGCTGTCGAGTCCTTCGAAGAGGACTTTGACGTCGTTGATGGCCAGGTTGAGGCCTTTGGCGCCGGTAGGCGGCACGGTGTGGGCGGCGTCGCCCACGAGGAAGAGGTTGCCGTGGCGCATGGGGGTGTGGACGAAGCTGCGGAACGGCAGGACCATCTTCTCGATGACCGGCCCTTCGTTGAGCTCGAAGCCGTTCCCGTTGACCCGGCTGCGGAACTCAGCCCAGATCCGGTCATCGTCCCACTCCGCCACGTTCTCCTTGGGATCACACTGGAAGTACATCCGCTGGACTGACTCGGTGCGCTGGCTGATCAGCGCGAAGCCATTGTCCGAGTTGGCATAGATCAGCTCATCGGAGCTGCGCGGGGCTTCGGCCAGGATGCCGAACCAGGCGAACGGGTACTCATGGAAGTACCACTTGCGGTTCGCCTCCGGAATCTGGAACCGGCAGTGACTGCGGGAGCCGTCAGCGCCCACCAGGAAATCCGCTCGGATCTCGTACTCCTCGCCATCGGCGTCGGTGAACCAGACCTTCGGCTTGCCCTCGAGGTCACCGATCGTGGTGTCGGTGACGCTGTAGCGGACATCGCCACCGTCGTCCTTCCTGCGTGCGGCGAGGTCCAGGAAGACGTCCGTCTGCGGGTAGAGCCAGACTGATTCACCCACGAGTTCCTTGAAGTCCACGCGGTGGCTCTCGCCGTTGAAACGCAGTTCAATGCCATCATGGCGGTCCCCGTCACGCAGGACCCGGTCCGATACCCCGCTGTCCACCAGCATGTTCACCGTCCCATGCTCCAGGATGCCAGCCCGGACGGTTTCAGAAATCTCCTTGTGACTCCGAACCTCGATGACGGTGGACTCGATACCTGCTTTGGCCAGCAGATGGGAGAGCATCAACCCTGCCGGGCCGGCGCCCATGATGGCTACGTGGGTAGAGATGATCTTGCGTGGCATTGCTTTCTCGCTTCGTTGCGGGGCCCGCAGGCCGGTGCCGGTGATTGCGTTTGCACCAGTGTGAGCCACCGCCCGTGACGATAGTTACAGCAATTCCGTTCAATGGGAAATTTGTTCGAAGTTTATAAGGCTGCGGGCAACGCCTCTGGCTGCGGTCTGCAGGACCGGGACCAGCGCTTGCAGTCGCATTTCCCGAAGGGGGACCACGACGCCGAGTGCGGCCACCGCCCGTTGCCTCCGGTTAAGCACCGGAACCGCGATGCCCCAGGTATCGGCATCCACCACCCCTGGCAGCTGGGCGTAACCCTGGCGGGCCGTTTCGCTTATCAGGGCCCGCAGCGAATTCGCGGTCATGTTATTGCCAGGGTCCTCGAACTGTTCCACGTAGCGGTTCTGCAACGCCTTGTCTTGAAACGCCATCAGCGCCAGCCCAGCCGACGAGATGTTGACTGGCATCCTCCCGGCAACCTGTGCCCGGTTAACAACAGAACCCGGCCGGGACAGGCGCTCCACAAACAGGACGTCCCATGCCTCCAGCACCGCTAGATTCACGTTCTGATTCAGGACCTGTTGAATGTCCTCCATAAAAGGAATGGCCGCCTGCCGCAAAGCAAGAGTCGGAGAAGTGCGGTTCGCCAGCTCCCATAACCGTAACCCCGGACGTACCGATCCGCCCGGCAGAGTTTCCAGCAGGCCGTGGCCTGCTAACTGCTGAACCAAGCGGTGAGTGGTGGTCAACGGCAGACCGGCCCGCTGAGCCAGTTCGGACAACTGCAAGGCGTTAACATCCTGCGGAAAGGCCGAGAGCAGCCGGACAATCCGGTCCACCATCGAATCCCCTGAACTCGAGTTCGCCACCTGCAATACCTCCGATAGAACGCGACCTCATTAGGCTGGGACTGAAAAAAAGAACTGTGACGGGATCGTAGGAATCGTCCCTAACAGCATGTTCAAGGTATCAGGACGACGCTCATACCCAGGGCGAACTCTTGCCGCTGTCCGTACCGGAGTCACTAACCGGCAGTAGATTCATTGCCTTCCACCTGTGAACGGGTCAGGGCTTGTCTTATGCACCTGCGAGCCTGTGTAACTGGCTGTAGTGGTGGAAGCTGCTGTGACGGACTAGCTATCCGTTCCATGTGGCTGACGCTGGTTTATTCTCGACGTTACCGGGCTACAGCAAATTGTTCTGAGCGTTCCAGGTCGCTCATCAGGCCTTCGATTCTTTGCCTTGCCCGGGAAAGAACGTCCTGACCGCGCGACATGGACGAGGCCTTCCTCAATACGGCTATCGCGGCCTCTGCCACTTCCAAAGCTGTAAGGACCTCCCGCGGCAGCCGCCATGCTCCGCATCGATACTCTCCCCGTAGCACCTGGCAGGCGGGTAAAGGCCCCCGGCGGCAGGACATCCTGTCCAGGGCCGGTATCGACCAGTCCGGGACAAAGGACTCTTGCGCCCAGCGCCGGCCCCTCTTCGCCGAGCTCAATCGCGAGCGTTTCGGTCAACCCCACGACGGCGTACATTGCCGCGGCATACGGCGTCCGGTGTGCCAGGGGGCGAGTCCGCCCGAGGACGCAGTGTTAAGGATATGACCGCTGCCCTGGCTGACCATGATCGGAGCAAAGGCCCGGACGCCGTGAACGACGCCCATCCAGGCGGACACCCTGGCCACAAGGGCCTCCGCTAGACCATACCCAATGCCGCCCGCACCCCCAGTAATGACGGCGACCCGCCCAGAAGCTATCTTCATAATTCTCTTTTTCCTAAAAATAAGGGCGTCAGACCCGTGCGGTTAGGTGGGTGGGCTCATTGCAAAAAGCGGTGAGTAGCCCACTCGCTGTCACGTTGAAGGGTGAGCACCTATTCCCGGCTGTGGGCGGCGGCAGCATATTGGAGAACCAATTCCCGCTGCTTCTGCCGTCTAGGCAAGGAGCCCTTTGTCCGGTTGGGGTGTAGTCCAAGTTCAAGTTGAATAGCTGATGACCCGATCACGGCCGGCGAGCACACCGGTCACGGCGACGACCGCCATGATGCCAGCGGTGACAAGGAGCGGAAGGGTCCAGCCTCCGCTCATGTCGCGAAGACCACCGAACATCACCGGCCCCACAGCACCTAGCCCATAGCCGATGGACTGCGCCATGCTGGACAGGGACGCTGCTTGTGGGTGGTTAACGGTTCGCAGGCTGAACAGGGACAGGGCAATGACGATGAGGCCCCCGCACCCGATTACCCCAAGAAGGACCCACAGCAATATGAGGTAGGGCGCAATCGCCAGCCCGAGAAACGTCACAAACATGAGTGCGCCGCCCGTAAAGGAAACGAGCCGTTGGTCTGACCCGCGGTGAAGGATTCCCCCCGCGGCAAGGCTGGCTAACATGCTGATGAGCAGGAACACGGACAGGTGGATGCCGGCAGTAGTGGCCGGGACCCCGCGGCTTTGTTCGATGGTTGGCAGCCACGCCATCAGGACGTAGAAGGCGATGGATTGTAGGCCCATAAAAATCGTCACCTGCCAGCCCAAGGCAGAGACCCAGGGCGAACGGTAGGAGACTTCCTGTCCGTTGACGTTCACCACGGCTGTCTTGTGCCGGCGCAGCCACGGCAGGAGCACCGCCATGGTGATAAAAACCACTCCCACCCACATTCCTAGGCTAAACCGCCATCCCGTCGTGGACGTTTGCGCCACGGGAACGACGACAGCTGCCCCCATCGCGGCGAAGGCGGCCTGTGTGGCGGAGTAGCTTCCGGTGACCTGGCTGACCTTCGCTGGGAAGTCCCGTTTGACGAGGGACGGCACCAGGACATTAAGAAAGGCGATAGCCAAGCCGATAAGTGCGGTGCCGGCCCAGATAACGCCGGGCAAAGGCAACGAGCGAAGAAGGGTACCCGAGGCCAGGATCAGCAGGGACATCCACAGTGCACGGTCCAGCCCCAGACGGGAAGCGAACCCGGGCGCAACAGGTGAAAAAGCAGCGAAAGCAATGAGCGGAAGACCAGTCAGAAATCCTGCTGAGGCGCTGGAGAGGGCGAGGTCGCTGCTGATATTCGCGAGTACTGGTCCCACGCTGACAATGGACACCCGCAGGTTTACTGCGATGAGCAAAACTCCGATAAAGGCGAAGCCGAACCTGGCAATGCGGTCCGGCGCACGCTTGGTGGGAGCGGGCATACCTAATTCCATTCTTCGCCACGTGTGGAGCGCCCGGAGCGCCTGTCCGATCGCACCCTGTCCGCGCAAAGTGGCAGCCTGGACGCGGCGACTAGGGCGTCATTCCAAGATGCCGCCAACCTACATCAAGTTAAGCGTGGGTCCCGATAACTACGAGTTCCTCGGGCTTTCCGGGTACTCTCGCCGGGCAGATCGGGAGAATGCGCTTAACCTCATTAGGACCAAGGCTCTATGTGACCCGCGCACGGATTGCCCTGGGCTGGCCGGCGTTCAAAAAACCCAGAACAGAGCGGAGGGAAGTGACATTAGTGCAGTTGGGTGTCGGTCATTCGGTAGGTCATCTGTCCGTCAAGCAGGCGCGGTTCGATCCAGACTTCGCATTTTTCCTCCGCTGAAAATAGGGTGCGGCCGTACATGGCATCAGCCGCTATCCACAGGAGGGCGGAGTCCGGCATGGCATCCTCAACAACTCCGGAGCGAATGGTTGTGCCTTTCTGCCGTATTTCCACCGGGGCGCCGATAAGACGGCTCCATTCTTTATGCAGGTACTTTTCCATCGTGCTTCCTCAAGGCTCGGCCGTCGTCGCGGCTGGTCGGGGCAACGCCGGGGGCTAACGTCTTTGCCCCTACGCTCCGAGTTCCCGGTACCTTCTGGACCGGGAACTCACTAGGTCGGTTACAGGAATACCGGCGAGCGTTCCTAGTTCGTATTCAATTGCACGGGCCATGCGGGCACAGAACTCCTTCGGTTCCAGTGACGCGTCATCCCTTTCGTCTACGATGTGGTCTACCAGGCCGTTGGCATAAAGCTCAGCCACATTGACGCCCTGGGCGTCAGCCATTTGAGGCGCAAACTCGGTAGTTCGGTGCATGATCGCGCTGGCTCCTTCCGGCGGCAGGGGGGAGAGCCAGCTGTGCTGTGCGGCGATGGTTCTGTCTGCCGGGAGTAGTGCCAGCGCGCCTCCGCCGGTGCCTTGCCCCAGCAGAACTGAGACTGACGGGGACTGCAGCCCGATCAGTTCGTAGAGAGAACGCGCTATTTCCCCTGCCAGCCCGCCTTCCTCGGATTCCTGGGAAAGCGCGGCGCCGGCGGTATCGATCACCGTCAGCAGCGGCAATCGTAGCTCTTCAGCCAGCTTCATGCCGCGGCGTGCTTCGCGTAGGGATCCTGGCCCCATTCCGGCAGCGCCTTTACGCAGGGGCCTGGTGTGGCCGAGGACGATGCAGGGTTGTCCGCCGAAGCGGGCCATGGCCAGCAGGAGGCCGGGATCCTTCTCGCCTTGGCCGGTTCCGTTGAGAGGCAATGAATCGTCGGCCCCGTACTTCAGCAGTTGGCGCAGATCTGGGCGGCGGGGGTTCCTGGAAATGGTGATGGATGTCCATGCGCCTACCGTTGCGGGCTGCACTGCGAGAGTTGCCGGTTGAGGGATTGGCCCGGCTTCTGGCTTCGTAGCGAGGATGTCCAGGGCGCGCCCGACGATTGCCGGCAATTCGGCAGGTTCAACGACGGCGTCAATTAGGCCCTTGTTGAACAGGTTCTCTGCTACCTGCACCCCCTCAGGAAAGGCCTCCCCGTGCAGGGCCTCATAGACCCGGGGCCCTAGGAACCCCAGCAGTGCGCCCGGTTCGGCCACGTTGATATGGCCTAGTGAGCCCCAGGAGGCCATGACTCCTCCGGTAGTCGGGTGCCGCAGATACACCAGGTACGGCAACCCTGCCTGTCGGTGGGCCCGCACGGCGCCGGTGATCTTGACCATGGAGAGGAAGGCGAGGGTTCCCTCCTGCATGCGTGTTCCGCCGGATGCCGGTCCGGCGAGCAGGGGTAAGCCTTCAGCTGTGGCCCGCTCCACTGCCGCTACGATTCGCTGTGCCGCGGCGTGTCCGATTGATCCGGCCAGGAAGGCGAACTCGCTGACGATGACCGCCACGCGGTGGCCGCGGACCATGCCAAAGCCAGTGATGACGGATTCGTCCGTAGCGCTCCGGTCCTGCGCCCGTGTCAGGTCGCGGGCATAGTTGTCGTTGACCTGCGGCTGGCTTGCCGGGCTGTCCCACGAGACGAACGTACCGTGATCGACAACGGCGTCCAGCAGTTCTGCGGCGTTCAGGTGGCGGACTTTCTCCCTGGTTGTTGGCACCGCTACTGCACCCCCGTGACCGACGCGGTCATTCCCAGCCATTCGCGAATGCTATGCCCGTCCTCATCCAATAGAGGTGGCGCGTCGTGGGAAGTCACAGTGGTTTCTGCTGTGTCGCCTGGCGCGAAGAACCGCAGCGGCGGCCCCGGCAGGCTGATCTTTCCAAGCACGGGGTGCTCCACGTCGACCAGGAGTCCTTGGGACGCAACCTGTTCCCAGGCGTACACCTCATCCAGTGAGCGGACCTTCCCCGCTGGAATCCCGGCGTCGTTCAATTTGGTGAGTAGCTCTGCGGCGTCATAGTGGGCGAAAGCCCGTTCGACGGCGGCGATCACGCCCGCGCGGTTCCGCACCCTTTCAGCGTTGCTGGCAAATCCTGGGGCGGCGGGGTCAAGACCGAAGGCCTGGGCAAATGAGGCCCACAGCTTTTCGCTGCCGACGCTGATCTGCACGCTGCCGTCCCGGCAGGCGAAGAGCCCGTAGGGTGCGATGGATGGGTGGTGGTTGCCCTGGGCCTGGGGGACTTCGCCGGCTACGGTGGTGCGGGTTCCTTGGAAGGCATGGACGCCGACCAGTGAAGCCAGTAGTGAGGTGCGTACGATTTGCCCGCGGCCGGTCCTGTCGCGCTCCACCAGCGCTGCGAGGACGCCGAAGGCTCCGTTCATGCCGGAGAGCAGGTCGGCGATGGGGACACCTACGCGCTGGGGGTCATCCGGTCCGGAGCCCGTCAGGGACATGAGCCCGGCTTCACCCTGAAGGATTTGGTCATAGCCGCTGCGCTGGGATTCCGGGCCGTCGTGCCCAAAACCGGTAATGGACAGGATCACAAGCCGGGGGTTGAGCTCGTGCATGACGGCAGTGGAGAAACCCAAGCGGTCCATGACACCGGGGCGGAAGTTTTCTATGACGACGTCGGCGCGCTGCAGCAGGTTGCGAAGCACGGCCTTCCCATCGCTGCTTTTCAGATCAAGGCCGATGGATTCTTTGTTCCGGTTGCAGGACATGAAATAGGTGGACTGCAGATCGTCCTCGGGGCCGACGAACGGCGGACCCCATCCGCGGGTGTCGTCCCCGGTGCCGGGGTTCTCCACCTTGATGACCCGGGCGCCAAGGTCAGCCAGCATCATTGCTGCGTGCGGTCCGGCCAAGGCTCGGCTCAGGTCGACAACGAGATGGCCGGACAGCGGACCCCGCCTGCGGTCTTCGTTTGTTGTACTCATTTAAAATGGCTTCCTATAAAGAGGGGTAGATGCTGTAGCGGCAGGAGTTTGGTGCCCGTCTTTGCTCACGTCCTTCGGGCCTTCTAGGGCATGAAGCAAACGGCGTTCGAGCGCGTTGAGGACCGTGACGGCGGGCAGGGTGCGGCCGCACCGCCGGTCCCCTCCGGGGAAAGGGACCGGCGCGCTCTGCGCACCAGTTCCGTAGCCGCGGCACCTTGTGACGAAGAGGAGTCACAATCGTTTAGCGCTTCACCGCGAACGGCTGAGCTTTCTTGGGGTTAGGCGGCCCGAACAGGGATGGTTGAGTTCTCGGTCAGCCAGCAGGCCGCCCTGCCTTCATCACGGGGGGTCAGCGGTGGAGCTTCCACGCACTTATCAAAGGCGTGGGGGCAGCGGGGCCTGAAGGGGCATCCGGTAGGCCTGTTGGCCGGGTCGGGAATGTCCCCTGCCAGCGGTTTTGGGAGTCGTGCGTCCTTTCCCACGCGCGGGATGGCTTCGATGAGCGCGGCTGTGTAGGGGTGGGCCGGGGTGTTCCATAGTTGGTCGGTTGGTGCCCATTCGACGATCTGGCCGAGGTACATGACGGCAGTGATATCCGCGATGTGGTGGACGAGGGCAAGGTCATGGGAGATGAAGAGCATGCCAAGATCAAGCTCCTTCACCAGGCTGAGCAGTGTGTTGACCACCTGAACCTGCCCCGAGGCGTCGAGCGCGGTGACGGGTTCGTCGGCGATGAGCACCGAGGGGTTGGTGACCAGTGCCCTGGCGATGGCAATGCGCTGGAGCTGTCCGCCGGAGAACTGGTGGGGAAACCGGTCAGCGGAGCTGGCGGCCAGGCCGACTCTTTCCAGTTGTTCCAGTGCCAGGTCCCTTCGCTGCCCCTTCGGCAGGTCGGTCGGGACACCGTCCATGAGCTGATCGCCTATCCGTCGGCGGGGGTTCAGCGAGGAGTAGGGGTTCTGGAACACCATCTGCAGGCCCAGCTGGTTCTTTTCACGGCGACGCCAGCTCAGTGCAGGCACGGGATTGCCGTTTAGAGTTACTGAGCCGCTGGCGGGTTTGATGAGGCCTGCGGCAACCCGTGCCAGGGACGACTTTCCACAGCCCGACTCGCCGACCAGGCCGACGATTTGGCCCGCGTCCACCGAGAGGGAGACGCCATTGACGGCTGCTACTTTTTTATTGGACGCGCCGCGGTATTCCACGACGACATCGTTAATTTCCAGCACGCTCATACTAGATCCTTAGCTGTGCTGCCGCTGCGGGCAGAGGATGGGCCGGAAGTTTCGCTTCGGTCCGTATCGTTTCGGCGAGCGGGTGCGTGGACGACGCAGGCCGCCAAGTGAAGAGGTGTGCCCCGGCCGTGGTCAGGCACCTGGACGAGGGGCGGGACCTCGGGGTTGCATGCTTCGATACGGTCCGGGCAGCGGGTCGCGAAGGGGCAGCCCGCCGGCGCTGTCGATGCTGTGACAGGTTGTCCGGGGATGGGCTTTAGTACTGCCCGCTCGTTGCTGCCGGCGGTGGTTTCCGGGCGGGCCTGTAGTAGTGCTTTGGCGTAGGGATGGCGTGGATGCGTCATCAGTTCGCTCGTGCCGGCTGTTTCCATGATGCGCCCGGCGTAGACGATGTAGGTCCGGTGGGCCAGTGCTGCCAGCACCCCCAAGTCGTGCGTGATGAAGATGACGCTCAAGTCCATCTCCTGGCTGAGGCGGTGGAACAGGTGAAGTATTCCTGCCTGGACGGTTACATCCAGTGCGGTTGTTGGCTCGTCCGCTATCAGGAGTTTCGGACCTGCGGCCAAGGCGATGGCAATGGATATTCTCTGACGCATGCCTCCGGAGAACTGGTGCGGGTAGGACTTCATCGCACGGGCGGGGTCCGGGATACGGACCTGGGCCAGGAGCTCAAGGGCGCGGGCGTCTGCTTGCGCTTTCTTCAGCCCCAGGTGTGCTTTGAGGTGGTCTGTCAGCTGAGTGCCGACAGTCAGCATGGGATGCAGCGATGCAGTGGGGTCCTGCGAAACCATGGCGATCTTTCCGCCACGTAATTCGTTCCATCCCTTGGCGTCAAGGTTGCGGAGGTTCATACCGTCAAACTGGATCTCCCCCCGAACGCTTGCGCCTGCGGGAAGAAGATTGAGCAGTGTCTTGCCCGTCATGCTCTTTCCGGATCCGCTTTCGCCGGCGACCCCGACGATTTCGCCCGGGTAAACCTCCAGCGAGACATCCGAGAGGACATCAAATGGTCCTTGGAAGCTTTGCAGTTCAATGCCGACGTTGGTCATTTTCAGCAGTGGTTCCATGGTCAGCGACCTCCGTGAGCGTGTGGGTCCAGGCGGTCACGCAAAGCGTCGCCAATGATGTTGCAGGCCAACACGACGGTCAGGATGGCGAGGCCGGGGAAGACGCTAACCCACCACATACTGATGTCGTTGGTGCCCAAGGCGATCATGGCGCCCCATTCAGGTGCCGGTGGCCTCGGCCCCAGGCCAAGGAAGGACAGTGCCGCGAGAAGCAGGATGGCGTTACCGAATTCGAGTGTTGCCAGAACGATTGCCGGTCCAAAGCTGTTGGGAACAACGTCCTTGCGCAGTGCCTTGAACGGTCCGACGCCAAGCATTCTTGAGGAGTGCAGGTAGTCTTCGCCCCGGATGGTCAGGACGGCCCCACGAATCACACGCGCGTAGGCCGGCCAGGAAACGATAACGAGCGCCAAAACCGCGTTGGCCGTGCTGGGGCCGAGGGCTGCGGTGACGGCCATCGCCAGGATGATCTGAGGGAAGGCGAAAACGAGGTCAGTCAAACGCATGATCGCCTCGTCGACGAACTTTCCGACGTAACCGGCGATCATCCCCAGGAGGCCACCGACCACCAGTGACGCGATCACGATGGAAAGGGCCAGGGGGATGGACAGCTGGGCGCCGTAAATTACGCGGCTGAGCACGTCCCGCCCGAGTTCATCGGTGCCAAAGAGGTGCTCTGAGCTGGGCTCTGCGTAGATGTTCTCGGTCTGGTCCAAGGGGCCGTAAGGGGCCAGGACGGGAGCCAGGATTGCGATGACGGCCCAAGCTGCTGCAATGAGAAGTGCGGCGACGACAATAGGCTGCCGCCAGATCTTGCCGGAATCGCTTTTCGCCTTCCACCAGCGTGTGCGGGCCTTGGGGCCCGTCTTTGGGTCTGCTCGAAGGGCTGGCATCGGGCTGCCTGTCCCCTCGGGGGTTTGGGTCTGAGTCACGTGAGCCTTACTCTCGGATCGGCCAGCCCGTACAACAGGTCGACAACTAGGTTGATGAGAAGGTAAACCGCGGCGACAAAGAGGGTTATCCCCAAAATCGCGGGACGGTCCAGGGCGGCGGCGCTCTGGTATGCGTACTGTCCGATGCCGGGCCAGGAGAAGATGCTCTCAACGAGGACCGTCCCGGCCAGGAGTGAGGCGAACGCAATGCCGATGACGGTGATAATCGGGACGAGTCCGGCCCTCATCAGGTACCGCAACATGACCGTCCGGTTGGGAAGACCCTTGGCATAAGCGGCGGTGATGTAGTCCTTCCGCAGCACCTCGAGCAGGGCCGAGCGCACGAATCTGGTCAGCATCGCCACGGTGGACAAAGTGAGCACCGCGATGGGCAGGGCCATGTGCTGGACTGCGTCGGAGGCAACCTCCAGGTCTCCTGCTAGTAAGGCGTCAACTGAGTACATTCCGGTGATCGTCTCGGGAGGGGAATATTGGGGGCTCAACCGGCCGCCGTTGGGCGAAACGCCCAGGACGAAAAAGAAGAGGTACAGAGCGAGGATGGATACCCAGAAAGGTGGGGTGGAAAGACCGAGCAGTGAAACCACCCGGACCACCTGGTCCGGCCAGCGGCCGTGCCGTACGGCCGCAATGAGACCAAGGCCGGCGCTGATCAGGATGGAGAGCACCATTGTTGGGATGGCCAGCTCCAAGGTGGCCGGAACGTAGTCCAGGAGGTCGGTCATCACTGGACGGCCGCTCTGCTGGGAGGTTCCCAAGTCACCTTGAAGCAGGTTTCCCAAGTAGGTGAAGTACTGGACAATTACCGGCTGGTCCAAACCCCAGCGGCTGCGGAAAGCAGCAACCGCTTCAGGATCGCCCAGCGCCGCGTCAGAGAGGTTTGCCGAAACCGGGTCACCCGGAACTGCCTGAACCAGGATGAAGGAAGCTACCGTTGATCCAAGGAGTAACCCGACCGTGGTGACCAGGCGGCGGCCGAGGTACCGCAGGAACGCACTTTTTATGCGTGGCCGGACGATAATTCCTTTGTCCTGCTGCCCTTTATCCTCCGCCTCGCCCCCTCCATACAGGGAGGGGTCGGACGGCAACTGCGCATTGGTGGTCACTACTACCCCGCAGCCTTGATGTCTGCCAGGTCAACGATCCATCCGGCGGAGGTGTAGTTGGCGTCGGTCACCTGAGGCGTGGACACGATCGCACCGGAGTTGACGGCCAGTGGGATGAACGGGGCATCGGTCTTCATGACCTTCTGCCATTCAACAATTTTCTCCGTCCGCTGGTCCTCTGAGGTTGTTGCGAAAACGGCATTGGATGCTTCAACAGCGGCAGGGGACGCATTCTGTTCCGTCCAGCCGACCCGTACGGAGTTCGTTCCGCCTGGCTTCATCACGGTGACGAAGTTTTCTGCCCGGGGGTAGCTCAGGGCGTGGGGGGTCATACCCATCACCGACTTGCCGCCGCGGTATCCCTCAAGGAATGCGGTCAGCGGCTGCGGGGTCAGTTCGAGCTTAATTCCGGCCTTCGCCACGTCTCCCTGGACCTTTGTTGCGACGGTTCCCATGTCCACGCCTCGGTAGGTGATGGCGGGGTAAATGAACGGAACTGTCGGTTCAGTGATGCCCGCGTCTGCCAGAAGTTTCTTGGCTTGGTCGATGTCCTGCTTGGGGGCATCTGATGAAGGCAAGGAACCCGGGTAAACATCGGCGATGAGTCCGCCGAGCGTCGATCCGCCCGGGCCCATCAGCGCTGCGAGGCCTTCATAGTCAACGGCCGACTTGAAGGCGGCAACAAAGGCGGGGTTGGAACTGATCGACGAAACTGTCGGATCGGCGTTCGCCCACGCGAAGAAGATGTTGTCCTTCTTTTCCGAAACGTTCAGGGAATCCGGCAGATCCTTGAGAAGGTTGCCCGTCAGGTCCAAGGCAATTTCAGGGGCCTTTGACCGTGACAGTGTCAGCTTCTGGTTCTGGATGTCAATGTTGCGCAGGACAACGCGCCCGTACGCCGGCTTTTCGCCCCAGTACTTATCGTTGGCGACAAGAACCAGTTCCTGGCCGGGATCGTTGCGCTCCAGGACATAGGGTCCGCTGCCGGCCGAAGCGGAATCGAGGTACGACTGGGCCGTGTCGGCTGTAGCGGCATCTGGAGTATTCGTACCGCCCTTCTCCTTCACAACCTTCGAATTGACGATGCTGCTTGCCGGCATGGCCATTAGCACCGGAAGGTTCGGCGAGGCCTTGTCCGCCTTGACCACCACAGTGCGGGCGTCCGGTGCTTCGAAGGTCAGCCCTGCGAAGAACGGTGCGGAGCCGCCCTTGAGATTCTGCAGCCGGGTAAGGGAGAAAACCACGTCTTCAGAAGTGATCGGCGAATCATCGGCAAACGTTGCGCCCTCCCGAAGCTTGAACGTGTGCGTCATGCTGTCCGCGGACGATTCAACGCTTTCAGCGAGGTCCGGAACAGGGGTCGTGATGTCATCGCCTTCGAAGGTCATCAGCGTGGAATAAAGGGAGTGCAGGGCTACGTAGGCGGTCTGCTCGTAGGCCCGGCCCGGGTCCAGTGTCTTGTACACGAAGGTAGTATTGGCTACCAGAGTTTGGTTGCCTGCGGAAGAGTTCGAGGAACCACCACCGCCGCATGCGGTAAGGGTCAAGAGCGCCGTGAGCGCCGCTGACACAAGAATCTTGGACGATTTCTTAGCCGGGAGTTGCGATGCTAATGGCATAGGAAAGACTCCTTGAGAGGGGTGTGTGAGGCGGATTACGCGTCCTAATTTGAGAGTGCCAGACTCGGCAGGTCTTGTAAAGCCTTTTCATACAATGTTTACTGTGACTATCCATTTTTAGTGTGTGCGGCGTGCTATACCGGCCCCGCCCGTAGCGTCAGATTTTGCTTTGGAGGGATGACGGTTGATTAGCGAAAGAGTTCGGAACCTGCGCAAAGAGCGGGACATGTCGTTGAGGCAGCTCGCGACGGCGACAGGTCTGTCCGCCGGCATGCTGAGTCAGATTGAGCGGGGTACCACTGATCCCAGCCTTGCAACGATCAGGAAGCTCGCGGCAGTTTTCGGCGCGGATCTTGCGACCCTTTTTGCTGACCCGGCACCGACAGCCGTTCACCATTCAAAAGTCGGAAAGCGTCCGGTGCTCGCCTCCGCGGAAGGCCACATCCCGTACGAACGGCTTACTCCTGGTCGTACCGATCTGGAAGTTTTGCATGGCACCCTGGGCCCCGGAGAAGCCACGTCCGAGGAGGGGTGGTCGCATCCGTCGACCGAATGCGCCTATGTGACCGTCGGAACTCTGACCGCCGAGGTCGGAGGCGTTTTTTATGAACTGCTGACGGGCGAGAGCGTTACTTTCGACTCAAGGGCGTCCCACCGCTATGTCAACCGGGGAGATGTCCCTGCCGAGTTCATCTTGGCTGTCACACCGCCCAATCCTTAAGCGCCGTCCCGCACAAGCCCGCTTGCGGGCAGCGCTCGTGCGGGGGCTAGGCAGGGCTCATCCGTTCAGAGTGGCGGTGGACGATTTTCCAGTTGGCACCGTCCCACCGGAAAACTTCGGTGACGCGTGAACGCCGGACCTCACTGTGGTCTGATGCACTGGCCCCCGTGAGGATGTATCGGACCAGGGAGGTAGAACCCCACGTGTCGATGAGGTGCTCGCTGGCGGTGAGGTAGCTCAACTTTTTGGGTGCCGGCCGATTCTGTCGGTAGGCGTCAAGGTCACCTTGCCCGCGGATCATCCCGGGAAGGTGTGTTTCCCAGGCGGTCAGGTCGGGATCCAGATGACTGTTGAATCTTTCCCAATCAGATTCCAGGAACGCGGAGTACATGTCGTTTAGGGCGCCCACAATCTGCAGGGCGGCTTCATCCCCTTGGGGAGGAGCCGCCCTTTGAGTGCTCATGCAGAAAATTCCCTGATATTGGAGGCGAAGTCGTCCCTGGCGATCTCACCGTCTTTCATGACCCAGGACAGGCTGCGGTAGGCGCTCGTGTCCGTGCTGGGGTCACCGTCGGTGGCAATGAGATCCGCGAACTTGCCTGCCTCCACTGTGCCGAGTTGGTCATCGGCCCCCAGCCAGGTGGCTGGGACAACGGTTGCCGCGGCGAGAGTGGCGCGTGGCCCAAGGCCATTTTCTGACATGTGTTCCAGCTCCCGGACGGCTGCCGATGTTCCCTCGAAATGCCAGAACGGGGGCATGTCACTGCCCAGCATCACGGTGACTCCGGATTTGAGGGCGCTGCGGTAGCTGGCCATGTGCCGCTCTCCTGCGCCGAGTGAACGCTGCTGCATCCACTCGGGCACACCGAGCTCGTCAAAGAATTCTTTACACCGCGTTACGACCAGTGTGGGCACGAGAGCGCAGTCGTTGGCGGCCATCAGGTCGGTGACCTCGTCGGTGAGCTCGTAGCCGTGCTCGACGCAGTCAAGACCGAATTTGACTGCTTCGGCGATTATTCCGGAGGGGCCGGCGTGGGCAGTAACTTTCTTGCCCCAGTCATGGGCGGTGGTGATTGCGGATTCAAGTTCATCGACAGTGACCTGGCGGGTGGTGATGGTCTCGTGCTGACCAGAAATTCCGCCCGAGATCATGATCTTGATGAGGTCCGCTCCGGCTTTGACCTGCTGGCGGACTCCTCTCCGGAATTCGGTGGCCCCGTCGCACTCCAGTGCTCCGGAGGAGGTGTGGCCGTGGCCTCCAGTGCAGGATATTGGCCGTCCTGCCGTGAAGATGCGGGGGCCGGGCACATATCCGGCATCTATGGCTGCGCGCAGGGCGAAATCGGCGTGCCGTTTTTCCCCGACGCAGCGGATTGTTGTCACGCCATTTTGCAGGGAACGGGCGGCGCCGTCCGCCATATAGAGCGCCAGTTCAAAGTCGTTCATGCCTTTGACCAGCGCCCCGCGTGGCCCCGGCAGTGAGAGGGACAGGTGGGTGTGCATGTTGATAAGGCCGGGGGAGACGTACCGCCCGCCCATATCGACCTCGTTTGGGAGGTTGTCCCCGAGCTGGCCGCGGACCTCCACTTCGGGGCCGGCTGCTGCAATGATGTTCTCTCGAACCCAGACGGCTGCCGAAGGCAATGCGTCCTCACGCGAAGCGTCAACGAGGGTCAGGTTGTGAAGCAGGTATTGTTCAGGCATCAGGATCGTGCTTTCTCAAGGTTGGGGCTTAGGGATTCGGGGCTGGTCCAGGCTGGAGTGCCGGATATAGCCACCAGATCCGGTGAAAGGTCGGCCCACAGTTCCGGGTCGGTCTCGAGGGGGTTCTGCGGCCACACGACAAAGTCTGCGACGGCCCCTGCTGACAGGGTGCCAACGTCGGACCTGTTGATGTACGAGCCGGCGTCGCGGGTGTACATGGTCAGAGCCTGCTGGGCATCTATCGCTTCATGGCTTCCCAGCGTGCTGCCATCCCATGCTTTCCGCAGTACTGCCATGGCGGCGCCCGCCAGTGGTGCGCAGGGATGGGTGTCGGATCCGCCGGCAAAAGGGATACCCAGGGCCGACAGTGTCGCCAACGGAACGGCCCTGGCGGCCAAGGGTCCCCAGGCGGCGCGTAGTTCGTCGCTGTAGACGTATGCCAGTGGCGGGTTCAGCGACAGTTTGATGCCCAGATCGGCGCATGCTTTCATGTCCGGGACATCCATCAGAAAGGCGTGGGCGATATTGATTTGTCCGTCGAAGAATTCGACTCCTTCGCTGCGCAACTCTGCAACGGTTCCGTAGACCTCCTCGATCGCGCCGCCGCCCATGGCATGAATGCAGACCGGCCAGCCCCGTTCGGCGGCCAGCGAGAGGATGTCCCTCACTTCCTCATGGGTGTAGTGGGCGCTGCCGGGTGATTGAACGGTCTCGCCATCACGCATCCAAGCGTTCGTGAATTCACCGTCGAGCAGGACCTTGAGTGCCCAGGCCGAGAGCCGGTCGTCGCCGGCCCCTGGGAGGACTGAGCTGCCAAGCACCCTGGCGCGCTCATCAGTTAACGGCTTCCGCCAGTCAAACCGGTTCATCAACAGAATCCGTTGCGGCAGGTTGCTGCGCTTGGCGGACTCCTGGTAGAGGCTCCAGGATGAGTCGAAGGCCCCGGCCAGCCCGGGATCAACAATGGTGGTCAGACCCATGGCAAGCAGTTTCTGGCAGGCTTCGGCGAGGATACTCTCGCGGTATTCCATATCTGCCATGCTCAGGGTGTAGATCGCATCGTTGATCACCCGGACTGGGGGACCCGAAAGGTATCCTGTTTCCGCGTCGTATCCTTCAGTGAAGGCCTGCAGCTTTCCAACCATAAGAGCGGCACCAACGGTGTTGATGACTGCCCGGTCCGGCCGGCGGTAGAGATACACGGGCACATCTAGGGAGACCGCGTCGAGCTCGGACCGGGTGGGCAGGCGGCCCTCGGCCAGGTTTTTTTCGTTCCAGGCAGCGTTGTCAGCCAGGCACCGGATCCAGGCGCTGTTGTTCCCGGCATCGGTCAGCTCCCGGGCCCGCTCACCCACGATGTCCAAAATTTCCGGAATCGAGCGGGCGTGTTCCAGTCGCAGCATGGTGAATTCGTGGGAGACCTTTTCCAGGTGCATGTGCGTATCGATGAAACCAGGCAGAACAGTCCGCCCGGCGAGCTCGCTCCGCTGTGTGCTGTCCCCGCTTAGGGCCTCGATATCGGCATCGGAACCTACAGCGAGGACCCGTCCATCGGCGACGGCCATGGCGGTCTGCGGCGCGGAGTGCTGCCCGAAGGTTTCTATTCGTCCACCCGTGAGTATCCAGTCTGCGATCATGCCCTTATTCCTATCAAGAAAAATCTGTTGTGGCTATAAAACGTCTAGTTTCACTAAACATTCTTGATTCGCGGACCCGGCCATGGCCGCCGTCACTGCTGTCTCTTGGTGTGCCTGCCTCAACCCGCGGCTAGGGGGCCAAGACAGATTCTGATGTGTCTCGTGCCGGTGTCCATCGCAGGTGGGTGCCGGGGGACTGGCTTTCGGGTTCTTTAAGCAGTGACAGCCTCGGCCGCACGGCATCGGTCCTGGCGCTGGGGGGCTTGCGGCGGCCGGCGCGGAACTGGGAGATCCAATCGGCGCCTGCGCCGCGGTATTCCTGCTCGGCCGCGGCGTGCAGGGTCCATTGCGGATCGTACAAGTGAGTCCGTCCCAGGGCTACGAGATCGGCCCGGCCGGCGAGCAGCACGGAATTAACGTCGTCGTAGGTGGAGATCGCTCCTACGGCGATGACCGCTACACCGGCAGGAGCGGCGACTTCCTGTCGGATTCGGTCAGCGAACGGCGTTTGGTAGCTTCGCCCGAATGCGGGAACTTCGTCTTTGGTGATTTGTCCCGTGGATACGTCAATTCCTTCCGCACCATGGTCGACGAAGGCCTGGGCAATGCCGATGGAGTCATCAGCCGTGTTGCCGCCCTCCGCCCAGTCCGTGGCCGAAATCCTTACCGTGATTGGCTTGTGCGCGGGCCAGGCGGCCCGCACGGCGTCGAAGACTTCCAGCGGGAAGCGCAGCCTGTTCTCCAGGCTTCCTCCGTACTCGTCCGTGCGCTGGTTCGAGATGGGGGAAAGGAAGGAAGAGAGAAGGTAGCCGTGGGCGGCGTGGATCTCTAGGAGATCGAAGCCTGCCTCTTCTCCCCGGCGGGTGGCGTCCACAAACTCAGCCTTGATCCGGTCCATTTCGGCGCGGTCAATTTCCCGCGGGATCTGGTTGTCAGGACCGTAAGGCAGGGCAGAGGGACCAACAACCTCCCAGTTGCCGGACTCCAGAGGCTGGTCGATGCCTTGCCACATGAGACGTGTTGATCCTTTACGGCCGGAGTGGCCGATCTGCAGGCCAATTTTCGCTGTGGAGTTCCCATGCACGAAGTCGACCACCCTCTTCCAGCTATCCCGGTGCCGGTCGTTGTAGAGGCCTGAGCAGCCCGGGGTGATGCGTCCCTCGGCGGAAACGCAGACCATTTCTGTCATGACCAGTCCCGGGCCCCCCAATGCTTTTGAACCTAGATGGACAAGGTGGAACTCGCCGGGGTCCCCGTCAACGGCAGAATACATGTCCATGGGGGATACGACGACGCGGTTTTTCAGTTCCAGCCCCCCAATGCGGAAAGGCTGGAACATCGCAGGCGCTGGCGTCGAAAGGCCCTGGGCCGCGGCGAACTGCCGGTCAACGGCCTCAGCGAATTCTGGGTCACGAAGGCGGAGATTTTCCTGTGTGATGCGGCGGGACCTGGTGAGTAGGTTGAACGCGAACTGGGTGGGATCCTGGTCCTTGTACTGGCCGATCCGCTCGAACCATTCCAGTGACGCCTGGGCAGCTCTCTGGGTCGATTCGACTACGGGACGGCGCTCGGTTTCGTAAGCTTTCAGTGCTGCTTCAAGGTCCTGGTGTTCATGGAGGCAGGCAGCAAGGGCCAGTGAGTCTTCCATGGCGAGCTTCGTGCCGGAGCCAATGGAGAAGTGGGCAGTGTGGGCGGCGTCGCCGAGAAGAACGATGTTGTTGTGGCGCCAGCTGCGGTTGCGCACAGTGGTGAAGTTCAGCCACTTGGAGTTGTTGGCCAGGATTTCATGGCCGTCCAGTTCCTCAGCGAAGATTGCCTGGATTTTGGCAATGGCCTTCTCGTCGGAGACACCGGGCGGGAAGACCTCGCCGGTTGTCTCGTCAAAGCCTGCTGCCGCCCACACGTCGGGTGACATTTCGACGATGAACGTTGAGCCCTCGTCTGAGTAGGGGTAGCCGTGGATCTGCATCGTCCCGAAGGGGGTGTCCTTGATGAAGAACTTGAACGCTTCAAAAACCTGGTCGGTGCCGAGCCACATAAACTTGTTTGGCCTCGGGTCAAGGCTTGGACCGAATGATCCCGCGTGGGCAGCACGGATCTGGGAATTCACACCGTCGGCCGCGAGGACCAGGTCGTGCCCGGCTTCGAGTTCACCGATGGGCGGGGCCACGGTACTGAATCGGACGTCGACGCCGAGTTCGATGCAGCGCCGTTGTAGAAGCTCCAGCAGTTCTTTGCGGCTCATTGCCGCGAACCCCTGGCCTCCCACAGTGGTTGTCTGATCCCGGAAGTGGATGTCGATGTCAGACCAGCGGGCGAAGCGCCGGCTCATGTATTCGGCCACGACCGGGTCGGCGTTGCCGATACCTCCGAGGGTTTCATCGGAGAAGACCACGCCAAAGCCGAACGTGTCAGACGCTGCGTTACGCTCCCAGAGCGTGATGTCGTGGGACGGATCGAGTTGCTTCATCAGGGCTGCGAAGTACAGGCCTCCGGGCCCGCCTCCAACGATTGCGATCTTCATAATCTTTTTACACTCTCTCTAGGACTGCGGCGCTGCAGCGTCGGCCAGCATGGTGATGTCGTGCTCAAGGTGTTCGCGCAGCTTGAAATGCTGCAGCTTGCCGCTGGGGTTTCGGGGCAACTCATCGACAAACCGGATGTCACGCGGATATTTGAAGGGAGCGATGGTTGCCTTGACAAAGTCCTGGATTTCTTTGCGTTTAGCGTCGTCGCCGGCGATTCCTTCGCGCAGGACAACGAAGGCACACACCAGAGTTCCCCGTTCGGGGTCCGGTCGGCCTACCACGGCGCTTTCGACCACATCGGCGTGTTGGTCGATGGCGGCTTCGACTTCTGGCGCTCCAATGTTGTACCCGGAGGAAACGATCATGTCATCGGATCGGGACTGGTAGATGAAGTAGCCATCCTCATCCCGGATGAAGGTGTCCCCGGTGATGTTCCATCCGTTGCACACGTACTTCTTTTGCCTGCTGTCATCGAGGTACCGGCACCCTGTGGGGCCGATGACGGCCAGCCTTCCCGGCTGATTGGGACCCACTTCGGCTCCGTCGTCGTCCAGGATTGTGGCGCGGAAGCCAGGTACTGGTTTGCCGGTGGTTCCGGGGCGGATATCGTCTCCGGAAGCTGAGATAAAGACGTGGAGCAGCTCCGTGGAGCCGATACCGTTGACCAGACGGACTCCGGTTTCCTTGTAGACCGCTTCCCAGGTCTCCCTCGACAGGTGTTCGCCGGCGGAGACGCCGACTCTGAGCCGGCGGAGCAGCTCCCCCCGGCCGGCCTTCAGAATGGCGCGATAGGCGGTTGGTGCGGTAAAGAGGACGGTCACCCCAGCCGCGACGGCGTGCTCAGCCAGTTCCACCGGTGTGGCTCGTTCAGTCAGCAGCGAAGACGCGCCGAACCGAAGCGGAAACACCACGAGTCCGCCGAGCCCGAACGTGAAAGCGAGCGGCGGGGAACCGGCGAAGACATCATCGGCCGTGGGGCGCAGAATATGGCGGGCGAAGGTGTCGGCGTTGGCCAGGATGTCGCGGTGAAAGTGCATGGTGATCTTGGGCGTGCCGGTCGTGCCGGACGTTGGCCCAAGCAGGGCCACATCATCAGCCGAGGTCTCAACGTTCGAGAATTTCCCGCTCTTGGCCGCGCAAAGTGCCACCAGATCATCTGCTCCGCTGCCGCCGTATGAAAGCACGGCCACGTTTTCTCCGGCCGCCGCTGCGAGTTCGTCGGTGAAGCGATGGTCAGAAATGGCAACAACCGGCTTGGTCAGACTGATAAGCGTCGCGATCTCGGAAGACCGTAGCATCGGCATCGTGGTGACGACCACTGCGCCGGCCTTGAGAACGCCAAGCCACGCCGCCACGAGCCACGGGTTGTTCGGCCCCCGTAACAGCACGCGGTTTCCCGGTACGACTCCTAGGTCTTCCGTGAGGACCTGTGCCACCTGAGCGGCCCGAAGCTGAAGCTCGCCGTAGGTCCAGGTGATGCCGCCAGGGGTGTGCAGGGCCGGGCGGTCGGCGCCGTACTGTTCCACGGCACCGTCGATCAGTACCGCTCCGGCATTGAGTGTTTCCGGGTACTGAAGCTCCGGAAGCGTAAATTCAAGGGCCGGCCAAGTTTCGGCGGGCGGCAGGTGGTCCCGGGTAAAGGTGTCCACGTGGGCTGACGGTTGCATTGTCATGGCCCTTCTTTCTGTTCTGATAATTCGGTGGAAGATCAGGAGGCGTGGCGGACCATGCCCTCTTGGGCGACGGTGGCCAGCAGGCGTCCCTGGCGGTCGAAAAAGCGTCCCAGAGCCAGGCCCCGGCTGTTCTGTGCAGACAGGGCTTCCTGGGCGTAGAGCACCCAGTCGTCGGCGCGGCCGTCCCGGTGGAACCACATGGAATGGTCCAGGCTTGCTGTTGTCAGCCCGGGGGAGGACCAGTGCAGATTTTTGACCCTCAAAATGGGTTCGAGGATCGTGTAGTCGCATACATAGGCGAGGGCGACGCGATGCAGGTCAGCCGAAGCCTTATCCATAGCCCGGTCGGGCAACCTGCTGAATGCTTTGACCCATACCGCCTGGTGAGCCCGTGTTCCGCCCTCCACACTGACGTACAAGGGCCCGGGAACGTGGCGCATGTCGAAGCTTCGCCCGGCTGCCCAGTACTCGCTGGCGGCACCCTCTGTTCCTGACAGCACTTCCGCTGCGCTTTGCAGGGACTCGGGATCAACTTCCGCGGGGGAGTCGGGCTGGTAGTCCGGTCCCTCCTCACGCACATGGAAGGATCCCATGGCCGCGAAAACCGGCTTGCCGTTCTGATAGCCACGGACGCTGCGGGTTGAGTAGCCCCTGCCGTCACGCAGGCGCTCCACTTCGTAGCGCACAATTGCACCAATCTCGGCAGGGCGCATGAAGTAGCTGTGCATCGAATGCAGCGTCCGGTCGTTACCGACCGAACGCATCATTGCCGCGGCCGCTTGGGCCACCATGTCACCGCCATACGATTTGGGCCACGGAACATACTGGGTGGACGCTTCGTAGGCCTCGTCGGCGTGCTCGGCAGCAACAGGCCTCAGATCGATGGCCCGCAGGAACGTCTCGGACGTCGGGGCCGTCACCGTGAAGGGAGCATGGGTCACGGCTTATGCCCGGCGGTAGTCGGCGAGGGTTTCGTCGGCGACGTCTTCGAGGTTGACCACAATGTTTTCCGGGGTACGGGCAGTCAGCCAGACGAGTTCCTCGGTGACAGACATGTTCGCCTCTACATGGGGCATGAACGGCGGCACGAAAACCCAGTCTCCAGCTTTCATATCCTGGTGCTCCGAAAAGTTTTCCCCGTAGTAGATACGGCCGTGACCGCGCAGCACATATCCACCGGTCTCTGCTTCCCCGTGGTGGTGGGGCAAGGACCGATAGCCGGGGACGTTCGAAACCTGCCCGAACCAAATCTTGGTGGCGGGGGTGTGCTGAATGGAAACTCCGGACACACGGACGGCGTCTCCGGACTGCGCGGTGTTGGTATCTTCCTCTCCTGCACGGGTGACGACCGGGACAACACGGCCGTCCGGTCCTGCGTAGATGGAGTTGTCGCCCTCTGTGAGGTACTCAGTGGTTTTGATGGTCATGGTTTTCACTCCTTGATGCTGGAAGCCGCGACCGCAGTGCGTCCTGCGACCTCGGCCGGATAGATGCGGATCGTGTTCTCGAGGTGCCCAATGCCCTCAATCTCGGTGGTGAGGACGTCGCCGTCCTGAAGGAAGCGCGGGGGGGTCATCCCCATGCCCACTCCGCCGGGTGTGCCGGTGAGAACCAGGTCGCCCGGCCGCAGCTGGGTGAAGCCGGAGATGTAGGCCAAGAGGCGGGCTGGACCGAAAACGAGTGTCGAAGTGTTGCCGGACTGAACCAGTTCTCCGTTGACAAAACCCCGGACCTGGAAGTCTTCGGGGGCGTCATCGGCGGTCAGCATGACGGGTCCCACGGGGGTGCTTGCGTCAAAGGCCTTGCCTTGGAACCACTGCAGCGTCCGGTTCTGCCAGTCACGCATGGAAATGTCGTTCGCCACGGTGTACCCGGCAATTGCCCGGCGTGCCTGCTCTTCGTCTGCCTGAAACAGAGGTGCACCCACAACGACGGCAAGCTCCGCTTCCCAGTCGACCTTTTCGCTGCCACGGATCTTGATGATGTCGCGCGCTCCCGTTAGGGTGTCAGCGAATTTTGCGAACAACGTAGGGTACGTCGGCAGTTCCCGTCCCATCTCCTGAATGTGATCCCCGTAGTTCAGGCCGCAGCAGATGACCTTTCCTGGCCGCAACAAAGGCGCGAAGTCCGCCTCTCCCGCAGGAACGACACTGTCCCCGGGGTCGCTGGAAGCGGCCTGCTGCAGAGTAGTCCGCCATTCGGGGTGGGCAAGGAAGGTGCCCACATCCGTTCCGGGCAACGGGACGTATGAGCCGTTTGCTGTTGCTAGCGCTGCCGTCGTCCCGCCCCCGGACCTGCGCAATGTGGCCAGTTTCATTTCTGCATCCCTCACTGATTGGTATGTCGACTTTTTTACGATCGTCACATATGCTCAAGTTAGCACGGCGGAGGAGATCTGCACAGGACTTTTCCGAAATTTCCCAGATGCCCCTTTTCAGGAGGAACACGTGAGCAACAGGACCGTTAACCCCACCTCAATGGCCAAACCTTCCGGTTATGCCCATGGCATTCTTTCCGGAAATACAGTGTTCCTGGGCGGTCAGACTGCCCTGGACAAAGACATGCAGATCGTCCCTGGCGGCATCGTGGAACAGTTCAAGCAGGCGTTTTCGAACGTCCTGACCACGCTCGTTGAGGCAGGCGGCCAACCCGAGGATCTGGTCAGCGTGACGATTTATCTCACCGACGTGGACGACTACATGGCGAACGGGCGCGAAATCGGCCGGTTGTGGCGGGAAATGGCTGGCTCCGAATACCCCGCAATGGCAGGCATCGGCGTCAGCAGGCTATGGCAAAAAGAGGCCCTCATCGAGATTCAGGGCATTGCGGTGATTCAGGAACGCTGAAGCAAGTCGTTGGCGTAGGCCGCCGCCAACGGGGCAATCAGTTGATGGGTCGAGAGGAAGGCTCCTCTGGCAGCGGGGCCTTGCCAGCCTTCGGGAAGGTAGTCCAAAGGCAGGCTGGGGTCCCTGTAAGGAAAACGCCGCCAAAGAGTCAGCATCGGGACATAAAATCTGAAGGCTTCACGGCGTACTTCCGTCGTGGAGTCTGCCAGGGCCAGACCGGGATCATCGCCGATCCTGGTTACCCACGCCCCGTGGGCGGAGCCGTAAACCGCGAGGAACTCGGCGAACTGCGCGGAAAGGGCGTCAAGATCCCACCATTGCGAAACCTTGCCGGATACGGCCCCTTCCATCATGTAGTCCCCTCGGAAGAAGTCCACGAACTGGATCAGGTCCTTGGATTCCAGCCGGCTTTTGGCTCTATCAAGAACTGCGGCGGGTGCGATACCCACGCCTGAGGCCACGGACCCGAATCCCAGGGCGGCCAGCTCCGTGCGGAGTTGATGCCTCCGGTTTCGTAGGGGTTCGGGGACAGAGTAAACGGCCAAGGTCCACCCGCCGGTGGGCCTTGCTGCCTCTGATGCGAATATGCGCTGATCGCCCTCGAAGAAGACGTCCATGATTTGATCAGAGAGCTTGTACCGGGCAGTCCTGTCCAATTTGACGCTCTCCAGGACGCCCTTCGCTTTCAGTCTGGAGACTGAGGAACGTACACCCGGTGCGTCATAACCAAGATCTCCCAACATCTCAATCAGGACGGAGACCGGGAGTGCATTACCCAGATTCCGGCTGTAGAGGCCGAAAATTGTGATGATCAATTGTTGAATGCGTACGTGCACGGCAGGAGAAGCAGCATCCCGCATCATGTCCCGGTTAGGCTTCCAGCAGAGCAAGAACTGCCTGTCGGAAGTCATCCGGCCATGGCTCCGCTCCGTGCGCACCGGCCGGGACATGGGCGACAGTGACCGTGCCGAACGCTGCCGTTCCAGCCAGGGCCCCGGGGTGAGAATGACCCCTGACTTCAAAGGCATATGTTGCCGAAGTGCGCCCAAGTTGCTCGATTCGAACGGCCGCCGTGACGCGCTGTCCAAACCACAATTTCGCGGTGTAGTTGATCACCTGCTGCACCCGCGGAGCCGTGGGAAAGTAGCCAGGAAGATCAAGCCTGCGAAACAACTCAGCCTCAGCAGATTCGACCCACCGCATAACGGCTGAATTGTGCTGGTGCCCGGAAGCGTCAGTGTCAATCCATTCGACGGTTCGCTCAACATGAGCATGGCCCAGGCTCTCACTCACAGCTTCCAACGTCGCTCCTCCGCTCAGGCATAAACTTTCCACACTGCAAGCCTATACTAAAAATATGACGATCGTGATAGAAGCGACATAGCATAGGGCAAGTTGTCAGCGTCACCCCCAATTTTCTATAGAGGTCTTGTGACGAGCGGCAAGAAGAGAGCATACTGTGACGCACGGCACCTTCTGCCGAGCGCGCCCCAACACTTCCCCTTCGGATGGCGCGCGAGCGAGACAAGGATCAAAGTGACCATGGCTACCGCACACGCAACACAATGGCCCGTCCCACAAAAAACCACTAACCGAGTGTTGTTCGCCTGCTGGCTGGCCATCCTGGCCGAGGGCTATGACGTCGGCGTTCTGGGCGCTGTCCTCCCGAGCTTGGCCGAGTATAAACAATGGGACCTCAGCCCGCTGGAGCTTGGCGGACTGGGCTCCTACGCGCTGATCGGCATGCTCATCGGCGCCATGACCATCGGCACACTTTCAGACCGTATCGGCCGGAAGAGAATGATGTTGGCCTCGGTGGCGATCTTTACCACCATGCAGCTGGCGGCGGCGCTTGCACCCACCCCCGACCTGTTTGGCATGTTCCGCCTGATCGGCGGCATAGGCATGGGCGGGATCATTCCTGTCGCCGCAGCTCTGACCATCGAGTACTCTGCCCCACGGCGCCGGTCCTTTAACTACGGCCTCATGTACTCCGGCTACTCCCTTGGCATCCTCGTTGCGGCCCTGGTCGCGATCGCCCTGCTGCCGACTCTAGGCTGGCGCTGGGTCATCGGTATCGGCTCTCTGCCGGTGCTGCTGCTGCCGATACTGGCGTGGATGGTCCCGGAGTCCCTGGAGTACCTCATGAGCAAAGGCCGCAAGGCCGAGGCAGGCAGGTTGGCCCGCAAACTGGACGTCGCTCCGTTCGTTGAGCAGGACTGGACGCCGGCCCGTCCCACCGGCGAAACCGTGGAGTCCGTCAGCTGGAAGCAATCCCTGGCGGCGATGTTCTCGGGCGGCTACCTCCGGCCCACTGTCTTCTTCTGGATCTCCCTGTTCTGCGGCATGGTTCTCGTTTACGGTCTCAATACCTGGCTGCCCTCGATCATGCGGTCTGCCGGATACGACCTCGGCTCCTCGCTGATGTTCCTTGCAGTTTTCAGCCTCGCCTCTGCTGTGGGCGGAATCGTGCTCGGTCGGGCGGCTGACGCTTACGGCAAAAAGCTGATCCTGGTGACCTTCTACCTGCTTGGCGGCGTCGGCATACTGCTGCTGATGTTCCCCAACATTCTTGTCATCAACTACGTTTTTGTCGCGATGGCCGGAATCGGCTCGATCTCCACTTCCCTCGTGCTCACCGGCTGGGTTGCCGAGTACTACCCGTCCTATGCCCGCGCCACGGCCACCGGTTGGGCTCTGTCCTTCGCTCGCATCGGAGCGATCTCAGGACCCTTGATCGGCGGCTGGATAGCTTCTACGCAGCTAACCTTTCAGTGGAACTTCATCGTCTTCTCCCTCGTCGGCCTGGTAGCTGCCACCGCCGTCGCGCTCATCCCGCGTATTCCAACGGTGAGGCGCAGGGATGCCGCCACTTCTGACCGCCCCGCCATCTCCGCCACAAATAACTGAAAAATCCGCAAAGCCAAAGCGGGGTGGCCAGGTCCTTCAGGGCCTGGCCACCGCGCTTTGCCTTTACGCTGATATTCGTACCACCACCAACTAAATGCCAACCCGACACTCGGGCTTCAGCCATTGGCATCGGTCGCTGCAGAAGCCGCTGAACACTTCAACCAATTGGCCCTCATACCGGCCGAGTGCCGCAACGAGCAAATCTGATGGAGCATTACCCTCACCGGAAGGTCTCGCCCCGCTACAGGGCTTGGCTTTCCACGCCCCAGACCGTGAGGCTACCACCCGGAATGACTACGAGCCCTTTCCACACCAGGTCCTCTAACGGTCCATGCCTCGTAGAGGAGTCGTGGTGGCGCTCCCAACCTGACACTTTTAGCTGTCCACTGGTGGGGTCAATTCCGGTCCGGGGGCAACGCAAGTAGCTAACAGAAGCTTCATACGCAGTGTACAAACCCCACACGGGCGGGAATCCCCTGCGGGCTCACTTTGGCCGTGAAAATGGCCGGGGCGATAGGAAAACACCGCCCGGCAACCCGTCGCTAGCCGCAGCTACACCAGGCAAACCCTCCGGATTCATTTCAGCGTTGCTGGACCACTGAGTCGTCGTACCCGGCACCGTTGATGCGTCGAAGCTATTATCGCGCGCTCTGGTATTCGGCGTGCAGGGCGCGCACGTTCCCCCACCGTTGTTCATGTCCAGGCTGGATGCTTTCCAAGGTCTGATTCAGCGCATGGAATAGATGGACCACAGAATTTGCCAGGCACCACAAACGAGGGCCTGTCCTGGCCGCGGCCGGTTCTTGACCGTAATCACAGATCTTCCCGGATGGGCCGCCGTCCTTTTGACATGAGCCCTGCAGCACCGGGCTCTTGCCAAAAGGGTGGCCAGACAGTCGGCTGCTTTCCGCCGGACCGTTGTACTCGTTGTTGGCATCCTTCAAGGAAAATGGTTAGATGCCACACCGGGACGGTTGCCGCAGGTCCGGCGGTGCCATCCTTAGGGAAGGTGAGCCGTAACCTCGATCTCGATGAGCAGGCCCTCGATCGCCAGGCCAGTCACGCCAACAATGGTTTGGGATGGGTGGACCTGGTCGCCTTGGATCTCTTCGATTGCGGCGGTTATGGTTTCGTATTCTGTGGGTGCCAGGGTGTAGATGGTCCGGCGAACGACGTCCTGCCATGACGCGCCCACCGAGGCCAGCGCGGCCTCGACGTTGCGCATTGCGGCGCGGGTCTGTTCGGCCAGGTCGTCGCCGCCAATGATGCTGAAGTCAGGTGCAAGGGCCACCTGGCCGGCAACATAAGCGACCCTGCCCGTTTCAGCGACCGTGACGTGGCTGAAACCGGGCGCGGGATGGATTTCTGATGGATTGATCAGCTGCCGTGTTGTGGACATTTAGTTTTCCTCTTTCGTCTTGTTTGTGACCTGATGGCCAGCGCCGTTGCCAGGGTCTCGTGCCCAGTCGCACGAGGCCCTGCTACTTGCTTACCGTGGCCTTTTGAGCGGCGCTGCGAATGCGCTGAAGGATCTGAAGCCCGTTTCGGCGTAAGCCTCCCAAAGCGCCGTCCGTCTGCTCCCGGCGATCGCGAAGAAGACGTTCGGCCGCCAATTGACCGGAGACCGCATTGACGCCACCGCCGGGCCATGTGCCCGCTCCGGCGATGTAGAGACCCTTGATGGGGGTGGCGTAACGCGCCAGCTCCAGGGACGGCCGCATCCCGAACAGCTGGTGCTGGTGGTGGCTGCCACTCACGGAGTCTCCGCCTACCAGATTCGGGTTTGCCCGTTCAAGGTCCAGGGGTGTCAGGGTGGTGGAACCGAGGACATGCTTCCGGAGTCCCGGGGCGTAGCGCTCTAGCTTGTCCAGAATGCGTTCAGTGAACGGGCCGGAGGCCTCGTCCCAAGTGGAGCCGCCGAGGTCACCCGCGGCGTCACCGGTGATCTCACCAGGAAGCATTCGGACTTCAACCCAGGCCGTATGGTGGCCAGGAGTGGAGACCCGGCTGGGGTCAACCGCGCTTGCTTGGCCGATCACGAGTAACGGCTCGTCCGGGAGGATGCCGGCTTTAGCCTGCTGGTACGTGCGGGCCATGTCGTCCACGTAAGGACCGAGATGAACATAGGTGACATCCGCCAGCCGGGAATCCTGCCAGGGGATGGGACCGTCCAGCGCCAGATGGATCATCATAGTGCCAGGGCCAAAGGCGTAGCTCTTCGCAGCGTCCTGCATGGATGTCGGAGTCGCCTGATCACTGAGGAGGCGATCGACCAAAAGCGGCAAGGGCGTTGTCGAAACAACTCCCTGCCGCACTTCGATCGTCTCACCGGATTTTAGCTGAACGCCGGTGACCCCTTCGGGTCCCGTTATCACCTGGGTCACATTAGCCCCGGTGCGAATGGTTCCCCCGCGGGCATGGAGGACGGCCGCTATTGCTTCGGGAAGCTTCCCGGCGCCGCCCTCAACAATGCTCATGCCGCCGAGCATGTTTCCGTACAGCTCCAGCAGCGGGAAGAGAGCACCCGAAGCCACGTCCGGAGCGAAATCCAGGTGCATCCCCCAGGCCGCAGCCAGCGACTTTGCCTCCGGGGTGCTGAAATAGCGGTCGCCGAATGTGCGCGTTGAGGACAGCATCAGCGGCGCCAACTCGGAAAGGGGAGTCGACTTCCGCACCTTCCACGCAGCTCGCAGCGCTGAGACCACGGACTTCGATGGCAACGGCTGCACATACAGCGGGAAGTAGACCTGCGTGAAATCGTTGTATAACCGTCCGAGGCGTTCCCAGCCCTTGGCATCCTCGGCGGAATGCTGCTTCCACATAAGGGCTGTTTCTTCGGTGTCGGTGCTGACCCGCAGGCTGGTCCCGTCGGGAAAAGCCGACGCGTATGGGTGGTTGGATGCCACGAAATTGAGGCCATGCCCGCGAAGTTCCTCACCGTACTTGGCGTAGAACGGAGACACCACAAACAAGTTCATGCTCATTGCGTAAAGGTCGTGAGTGTAGCCGGGCAACGTCACCTCCCCGCTGGCGATCGCCCCGCCAATATGGTCTCCCTGCTCCAGGACAAGGACATCGAGGCCGCTGTCGGCCAGAATGGTGGCGCTGACCAGGCCGTGGATTCCGGCTCCAATCACAACTACGTCAACGGTTTGCATGAGAACTCCTGTAATTACGGTGATGGGGCAGGCATAGAAAGCGTGGAAAGCCCAGTCCGCGGCGTTCGTTCGCGCAGACCTGAAGGACTAAAAGTCATGGACCAGAGGTGCGCTCACCATCGAACGTTGATGTGCACCCAGTATCCACAAGCCCTGGGCGACATGCAATAGCATTGAACAAATTCGCTGCGCGTGCCGAAGCCAAATGCAATCGATGCATGCTAAAAATCCCTTGTTTCAGCGAGTTATCGCTTCTCATTCGCGCTGGGCGTGATCGCAATGTCCGCGTATTCGTATAGTGTGACTATAAATTTTTGTGCACTTCTGCTGTATGCTAGGGCGTATGGTCGGCATCAAACTCAAAGAACTGCGCTCCTCTCACGGCATGAGCCTGCGCACGCTGGCGTCGGAAACGGGGCTGTCCCCGACCATGCTTAGCCAGATTGAGCGGGGCGTCACAGAGCCGAGTTTGCGTTCTTTGCGCCTGCTTGCCAACGTTTTCGGCCAAGGCATTTCAGCTCTCTTCGAAGAAGTGGCTGTGCCTGCGGTGCACATCAGTCACGCCGGGGAGCGCTCGAGGATCACGTCGCCCAAAGGGCATATTCAGTACGAACGGCTGGCCCCCGGCAACGGCCAGCTGGAGGTGCTCCGGGGTCTTCTGGGTCCTGGCGAGACTTCCAGTGACGAGCTGTGGTCGCACGCTGCGCTGGAGTGCGCGTATGTCATACAGGGCACGCTGACAGCGATTGTCGGCGAAGCGTCACATGAGGTGAAGGCCGGCGATGCGATCACCCTGGATTCCCGGCTACCCCACCGCTACTGCAACAACGGCACAGAACTTGTGGAGTTCATCCTTTCGGTGAACCCACCGACTCCTTAGGAGGTCCCGTAGTGGATCGCAATACCGTTCAGTGGACCGGATACATCCCGGCGATCACTACCCCCTTCAACCGTGAGGGCGCTCTGGACCTTGCTGCGTTCGAAAAGCAGATGGGATGGATGGGCGAGCAGCGCATGCATGGCGTTGTGCTTGCCGGCACTACCGGCGAGTGGTTTAGCCTCACTGACGAGGAACGTGCAACGCTCTTTAGCGAAGGCGCCCGCAATGCGGACGGAAAAATGTGGGTCCTGGGGGGCTGCAACTCGCTGACCCAAGGCGAGGCCATTCGTCATGCAAAGGCCGCGGAGAAGGCAGGCCTGGACGGCATTTTGGTTACGCCCCCGCCGTATGTGGTGCCGACCCGCAAGGAGACGGTTAAGTTTTACCAGGACATCTCAGACGCCACAGATATCCCGATTTGCATCTATAACTGGCCGCGTGGCTGCATTGTCGACTTGGATCCGGAATTGCTGGCCGAGCTGGCCGAGATCGAGAACGTGGTAGCGATTAAGAACTCCACCGGTGACTTTGGGAAATTTTTGACCGGCCTGTATGAACTGAGCGACAGGGTCCGCTACTTCGGGATTCCCACAAACGCACTGGGTGCTGATTTGGTCACGCTGGGCTACGGCGATGGGCTGATGGGCTCCGGAGCGCCGCTCGGTTCGGACCATCCTGACTTTTGGCGCGCTCTTGCGGCCGGCGACAAGGAGCGTGCCCTGGAACTGGGTGCCCGCGACCGTGTTGTGATGCAGCGGTGGTTTACTCAGGATTACGGTGCACAGTTCGGAAATGCGCAATCGATCATGAAAACCGCCCTTCGCCTCCGTGGCGTCCCGGCCGGATTTGTCCGCGATCCCCTCCTGGAACTCAACGCGGCCGAAGTTTCCATCGTTGAATCCACTCTCAACGAACTTGGTATTGAGACGACCACATTGTCATGACGACCCGTTGTGACGTCGTTGTCATCGGTGGAGGGCTGCTCGGCTGCGCGATCGCGTGGATGACCGTCCGTGACGGCGCCGATGTGGTGTTGCTTGAACGCGATCAGCTCAACCAGCACGCATCCGGCCAGAACGCCGGCAGCCTTCACTTCCAGCTCGAATACCGGATGGTGGAGCAAGGCCTGGAGGCGGCGCGGCAAGCCGCGGAGGCGATGCCCCTTCACCTGGAGGCAGCCCGGCTGTGGGCAAGCCTCGGTGAGGAGCTCGGAGAATCCCTCGGCGTCGTTCAAAAGGGCGGTTTGATGCTGGCCGAAAACGCCGAGCAGGCCCTGGTACTGGAGAAGAAATCGGCGTTGGAGCGCCAGTGGGGGCTCGACGTCCATCTGCTGTCCGGGGACGAGGTGCGCGAGAAAGCCCCGTATCTGTCAAAGAGCGTGGTGGCAGCAGCATTCTGTCCGATCGAGGGCAAGGCTGATACCCGCACGGCAGGCCCTGCACTGGCACGTGGTGCCTCACGGCTCGGCGCCGATATCCGCACTCGGACCAAGGTAGTGTCCTTCGCGCGCTCCTGCGGGCGATGGCTTGTGACAACGGAATTCACAGCCCCCGATGGTGCCCTGGTTCGTGAGACCTTCGACACGGAATCCGTGATGCTGGCACCCGGAGTCTGGACCACAGAACTTGGCACCATGCTCGGGGCCCACCTGCCCACCATTCCGCTGGCGTTGACGATGACAGTGACGATGAAGACCGAGAGATTCATTCCGCATCTCGTCCAGCACGCAGGTACAAGACTCTCACTCAAACAATCGTTGGACGGAAATGTGCTGATTGGCGGCGGCTGGCCAGCCAGACTGGCCACCGATTCTTCTGGACGCCCTGACTTTGATCGGCGCCCGGAGCTGTTGCGCGCATCAGTGGCTGGAAACGCCAGGGCAGCCATAGGCGTAGTGCCCACGATAGCCGGCCTTCCGGCGTTGCGCAGCTGGGTGGGCACGACCACGGTAACCCCCGACCAGCTGCCCCTGGTCGGCCCCGTCACAGGATGTCCTGGGGTCTTTGTTGCCACAGGGGGTTCCGCCTTCACGCTGGGCCCGAGCTTCGCGCGCGTGCTCAGTGACCTCGCCCAAGGCAAAACACCAAACATGGACCTTAGCGCCTATGACCCCAGCCGATATGGAGACAAAGCACATGTCTGACAGCAGCCGCCGGTTGCCCGGAGAACGCGGGGAAGCAATTAAGTTCGACTTCGACGGCAAAGGCATTGAGTGCTTCCGCGGCGAGACGATCGCGACTGCACTGCTGGCAGCGGATGTCCATGCCTTCAATACTTTGCCCAGCGGGGCACCGCGGCAGCCGCTTTGCAACATGGGTACCTGCTTCGACTGCAGCGTCGTTGTCGATGGGACACCCCTGACGCGGGCATGCCTGACGGATGCGCTCGAGGGAATGAACATCCAATCCCAGAAGAGAGTCTGACATGATTGACCTCGCGATCATCGGCGCTGGGCCCGCCGGCATCTCGGCCGCCCTGGCAGCCGCGGCCCACGGCGCGTCGGTGCTGGTCATTGATGAACAACGACGACCTGGCGGACAGATCTTTCGCCGGCCACCTAAGGAATTTACCGGAGCCAAGACCAAATTCTCGGCGGGCTACCCGTGGGCACACGCGCTCCTCGACGAGGCTGAATCCCGTCCCTCCATTACCTGGAAACACACGGCGACAGCATTTGGAATCTTCCGCGATAAGGAAGACGGCGACAACCAGATACAACTGGCAGTCAATGGCCCCGGTGGCGCCGAGCGCATCCCTGCTAAGCGGGTGCTGATCGCCACCGGTGCCTATGATCTGCCTGTAGCGATCCCCGGATGGACACTGCCCGGTGTGATGATGGCCGGCGCCGTTCAGGGCTTCATCAAAAGCCAACGGCTGGTGGCCGGTAGGCGCCTCGTTTTGGCCGGATCGCATCCCCTGTTGATCGTCGTCGCGGAGCAACTGCTTGCCTCCGGGGCTGACATTGCCGAAGTAGCGTTTGCACGTGGATTGCCCGGTGCGGCTGAGGCGGCTCGCAGCCTCCCTGCGGTGCCTGGCCATCTCAGACTCTTCGCCGAGACGGGCATGGCCGTGGCCCGACTGATCAAGGCTGGCGTCAAGATCAGCACCAACACCATCGCCACCCGAGCAATCGGCAAAGACCTTGTGGAGGCTGTGGAACTTTCGCCCGTGGATAGGGACTGGAACGTAACCGGTCGACCCCGCCGCATCGACGCCACCACCCTGGTCCTAGGTTATGGCTTCCTGCCCTCCACCGAGCTGGCCAGGCAGGCAGGCTGCGAAATGCAGTGGGACTCTCCCAAAGGTGGATGGGTCGTGGCCCACGACGACCGGATGCAGACCAGTTCTCCCGGAATCTACGTCGCGGGCGAACCGACAGGGGTCGCTGGTGCCGAACAATCCCGTGCTGAGGGTGCCCTGGCCGGAGCTGCCATTGCCGAAGATCTCGGCTTGGCCAAGCGCGCCGTAGCGACGAAGGAAATCGCCGCCGCCCGCAGAAAAGTCCGCCAGGCTGAGCATTTTTCCACGGTAGTTCAACAGATGTTTGAGCCTCGACGCGGGGCGTTGGCCGCATTGGCAACGCAGGAGACGATCGTCTGCCGTTGCGAGGAAACCACCTGTGGCCACATCAAGGAGGTCCTCGCGGAAAACCCGGAGATGTCCACCGTTAGTGCCGTCAAACTGGAATGCCGCAGCGGGATGGGACCGTGCCAAGGACGGTACTGCGAGATAACAGTGTCCTCTATCGTTGCTGCGGAGCGTGGCCGGCCAGCCCCGCAGGTTGGCGCTTTCACTGCGCATATTCCTGTCAAGCCCGTCCCCGTGGCCGCACTGACCGTACTAGATGACGCTGACCCAGTGCAGGCCGGCTAAACCAACGGACAACGCCGGGGCAGGCCTGACGGTGTGATCGACAAAGAGAAGGGCCGGATCCGCAAAATGCGGATCCGGCCCTTCTTTGTGTGCAGCTCATGCCTTGTTGTCAGTGGCCTTGAAAAGCCTCAGCAAGCCACCATGAGCCTCCGTCAGAGGCGATTTTGGCATCGATCACCAGGGGACGGCTTTGGGTTCCTGCCTGGAAGTCTGCTACCCAGTCCTTCACCGGCTCAAGATCCGCTACCGTTCGGACCGTCACGCCTTCGGCACCGAAACCGCGGGCCACGGCGGCAATGTCCGTCTCGGGGAACGTAACGCTGCCCAGGTCGGCGGACCTGTCAGCCTCGGCGAAATGGTGGACTTCGGCCCCATAAGCGTTGTCGTTGTAAATAATGCAGACCAAGGGCAGTTTGAGACGGACGGCCGTTTCCAGTTCGCTGATGCCCATGAGGAACCCGCCATCACCGGCACCCAGTACCGGTAGCCGCGCGGGCTGGGCCGTCGCTGCTCCGATAGCCGTGTAGAGTCCGAGGCCGATGGCCTGGAATGCCTGCGTAAAGCAGAAACCAAACTCATCGGGAACCGACAGGTACTGGCTCGGATATCCCATGAAGTTTCCTGAATCGACCGAAACGATCCGTTCGGCAGGAAGCAGTGAATCCAGTTCACGGCTCAGCACACGAGGATCAATCACGCCGGTCGTGGAAAGATCCGGTGTCTCCACGTCGCGCCAGCGTGAAGCCTGTTTGATGGAAAGAGCGTTGTCTTCGGTGCGGTATTTCTCTTGAGGACTCGGCTGGACAGCTTTCAATTCTGAAAGGACGTCCGCGGCGGTCAGAGCTGAATCTCCCAAGATCCCCAGTGAGATCTTCCGATTAGCGCCCAAGGACGCATCCTCAACATCGACCTGGACGACGCTGGCCGCGGGTGATATCAGGCGGCCGTGCCGCATGGTCCACATGTTCAACGTGCAACCCCACCCAACGATGAGGTCGGCTCCGCTGATCAGTTCCGCAGTGAGCGGCGAAGAGAAGCCGCCAGAGATGCCGAGGTTAAAAGAGGCTCCATTAAACAGTCCATTGGCTACAGCCGAAGTGGCGACGAGCGCCCCCGCATGCTCAGCCAGGTCGAGTAAGGCGTCCCTGGCACCGCGGCCGCCACGGCCGGCAACAAAGACAGGACGCTCGGCCTTCTGAATGAGCTGAACCAACTGCGTGACCGCTGCAGGATCGGGACGCAGTCGTGCCGGTTCCTGAAGTTCCACGGCCCCGACAGTGTCGGGAGCAGACGCTGACTGGACGTCCAACGGCAGGCTCAACACCACTGTCCTGCGCTCATTTACCGCTGTGCGGTACGCGCGGACCGTATCAGCCACGGCAGATTCGGGGGAATGTATACGCTCGGCCACGGCGCCGACGCTGCGGGCCAGCCCGTCCTGGTCGATCTTGAAATTGGATCGGACGGCAGCGCCCTGAGTGTCGGCCGTCAGCACAAGCATCGGGGTCCGGCTCTTTGCAGCTTCACCGATGCCTGTGATGGCGTTGGTGAGGCCGCAGCCCTGATGCGTACTGACCACGCCTACCTTGCCTGACATCCGGCCGTAGGCATCCGCCATTGTGGCCGCGCCACCTTCATGCCTGGCAGCTGTGTAGGGAACGCCCTCTTGAACCAGCGTGTTCGTGACATCAAAGTTGCCGCTGCCCACCACGCCAAAAACATGTCCCACGCCGAGCTTGGCCAGCGTCTTGCCGACCAGGGTAGAAACGCGGACGTCCCAGCTCATGAGCGTTCCACCAGTGCATACACACGTGCCGGGCTTCCGGTCCCGCCGACGATGGGAAGCGGCGCCACCGCGATCATGGCGCCAATAATGGGGAGCTGATCCACGTTCCGCAAAGACGTCAAGCCGTACTTGTCTGCTCCCAAGAGGTATTCGTGCGCCGGGAACATCGGATCGAATGTGCCTGCCTGGCCGGCGTCAATGCCAACGGTTTCAACGCCGAAGCCGCTGATGCTGTCGTTTTCTGCCATCCACTTGGCTCCTCGTGCTGACACGCCGGGAGTGTGAGGTCCGGCATCATCGGCATTGATGAAGTCAGCAGCGCTGCCGCCCCGTCGGGACCAGCCTGTCCGGTAAATTACCCAACAGTTGGCTGGAAGCGGCCCGTGTTCCTGTTCCCACGCTTCAAAGTGCTCGGGTTCAAGCAGGAAATCGGGGTTTTCCTCCGCTTGCTCGGTTTTGTCGATGACAACCAGCGGACCGACAAGTCGGGAGGGCTCAATCTGATCCACGGATTTGCCGTTTCTGCCGGAGACCCAATGCACGGGCGCATCCAGGTGAGTACCGGCATGTTCTCCAATGGACACATCGTTCCAGGCCCATGCAGGGCCGGCTTCATCGAAGTTACTCACTGGCGAGAGGCTCAATCCGACTGTGTTGGCAAAAGGGTCCGGAAGCCTAAGAATCGGTGTCTCGCTGGTGAGGGGAGTGGTCAGATCGATAAGTTCTGTCGAACCGTCGGCAAGGGCTCCCGCGAGCCCTGTTAGAACAGACATTTTTCTCCTTTTACCGGACGCGGATGGTTCGAGTGCCTGCTCCTGAAGCTGCCGTACACGCATTAGTCATGGAAGCGCGGGGGACCACGCAAGAAGGCACATTCTCCCGAGGGGAGTTGAGGAGAGTCTACCCGCGCTTATCGCAGATGTGTAGCGTTTTCTTTGCGATCAAAAAATTATGTCGAGACGGCTGTCCGGTGTAGGGCTGCAGAGGAGGCTAGGTCCCGCTGATAACGGAGTGCGCGTAACGCTCGGCCTTTGGTCCCAGCATGGCATGCAGCCTGGCAAAGAGTTCCTCTCCTGCCAATCCTGACCAGTTCTCGGGCAGGTACCCTTCCGGCAGTCCAGGATCCATGTAAGGCAATCGGCGCCACTGGGTGACCATGGGTACATAGTCAGCAAATGCCTGCCTCAGCGTCTCGGGCGAGACGTCGTCGCGTTCAGAGCGTTGCTCCCAGCGTTCCAGCACCGGCCGGTGCTGTTCGATGAAGTCGGCGTACAAGGCGTCAAGGGAGGAAAGATCCCACCATTGACGGACTTTGGAACGAATGTCTCCCACGGCAAGATGGGCTCCACGGAAGAGGTCGACGTAGTCAGCCAGCCCAGCGCGTTCCAACTGCTGACTGACCTCGGATGCCAGATTGCCCGGGGCGATCCACAGCCCAGGTGACACTTGGCCGCAGCCAATGCGCGTCAAGATAGTTCGCAGCCTGTGGCGGAGATGTCGCTGGGACTCAGGAATCGAGAATGACGTGAGAATCCACTCGTCGTCGGTAGTCGCTCTGCGGCGGGAAAAAATGCGTTCGTCTCCTGCTCGGAACACATCTTCCAGCCCTGGTGCCAGCCGGTATCCGGCGGAGCGGCCTTGTTTGGTGCTCTCCAGAATACCGCGCTTTTTCAACCGTGACACCGACGACCGTACCCCTGCTGATTCCACCCCAAGGTCGCTAAGGAGTCTTATCAGATCGGAAACCGCAAACGCCCCCCGGTCTCCCCGGGCGTACAGTCCGTACACCGTCACGATCATGTGCTGGTGCCTGGGCATGGGGACAACGTCGGGAGCGGCAGTATCTCGAGCCACGCAACACCTCAACCTTGAATTTGACTGTCTTTCTAGGCTACAGGTGTCCAACGGCGGCAGGCACTTAGGAGAGAAGGCCGGGTGGTGTCGCTATATATGCTTCCGTTAGCGGGAGCCGGTGCAACCCTTCGCGCGATTTGTGCTCAGATGGAACCGGTCATGCTTCACAGCGCAGAAGGAGTTCGAGGTTGCTCACAGAACTTGCCTGTCATACCAGTGATGGTATTGACCTCGCAGCCCAGGTGGGCGGTGCTGCCAGTTTGCCTGCGCTTCTCCTGCTCAAGGGACAGGCGAATTCCCACACCTGGTGGAATGGTCTTCGGGACGCCTTTGAGTCTGAGTTCCGGACCATCACGATGGACTACCGGGGGACTGGTTCGAGCCGCTGACCCGTCGCTGAGTGGACTACGGAGCGTTTCGCGACTGATGCTGTAGAAATTCTTCAAAGCGCCGGCATCTCCTCTGCTTACGTTTACGGCACCTCAATGGGTGGGCGGATCGCCCAAATGCTCGCAGCGCGCTACCCGGACAGGGTGAACGCGTTGGTTCTGGCGTGCACGACCCCTGGCGGGTAGCACGCCGTCGGCGCTCCCGGGAGGTCAATGCCGCACTCGCCCAGGCCAACGCAGCCGGCAGACTACGCGTTTTGCATGACCTGTTCTACACGCCGGCATGGCCGCATTCATCCCAGGACAGTTCTATGCTCGGTGATGCCTCGATGAATCAGCAGGAGTTGGCAGCCCACCGCAAGGCAAGCAGGCACCACGACGTCTGGGACCTCTTGCCCTCAATCATGACCCCGACGCTCATCCTCCACGGAGAGGACGATCTCATGACGCCGGCTGCAAACGCCCGTCTGCTCGCCGGAAGGATCCCCGGGGCTGACCTTCAGGTCTATCCCGGAAGTAGGCATGGCTTCTTTGAGAAATTCGCCCCCCCAGGTCACCCCGGCAGTACTTGAATTTTTTGGACAAACGCGGGGCAGCTAGTCAGCCGGAAGAATCCCCACGCCTCAGGAGTTTATAGCTTTCTATTTACGAGCGTCACAGAAGCAGTATAAGCTGTAGCCACATGAACGCCCGCGAACATGACAAGTGACCCTTCCCTAGGAGACAAAAATGTCTGGTTCACACTCTGATGAGGCCAAGGAAAATTCGCAGGAATTGTGCATCGGCGCACTTCTCGACGAAGAGTTCCGATCAGTGTTCGGAGGTACGCTACCGGTGTCCACGTCGTGGTTCGGCCTGGCTTTTAGCTAGCCTGCTACTTCATCCCAAGGCCCAGATCTAAGGCCGTTATTGGATACTCCGTTGTTTAGTCGACAGACGCAGGGGATGCTTAGTCGCTCTTCCAGGTCAGCCCGAGCATCCCGAAGATGTGGCGGATGGCGTCGCTGTCGTGATGGATTTCTCACAACTGATTCCCCGGGACTTCGGGCTAACGGCTGGGTCACCTGGCCGCTCGAAGACTGCCCAGCTGTAGGACATTGCCGTGGCGGGAGGCGAAGGTAACGCCGTCGAGGTCTGTCGTTTCGTAGATCCAGGCGGCAATTGCCTGCGTCAATTGGCGCGGTCGGGCGCCCTTTAGGGCAGCGGTGTCCAGATCGGCCAGGCCGAGGCTGAGGGCTTCCGGGAGACGCGCCACCTTGGCGGACCGCTCCTGAGCGGCGCGTCTTTCGGGGCAAAAGCCGCGTAAACACTGGCGGAAGTAGGCCTTCTTTAGGTCACTCCCCCGCCCATTTTCGAACGCCGATAACGGATCTTTCGTCAAGCTATAGGCGCGCGGCGGGGGAGAGGTCACCCGTCCGAGAAGAAGGACCTTGAGGCCTGTAATGATTGGTGCCATGGACAAATTTGAGGCCGAGACCGGGGTTGGACAGGACTCGGTCCTGGAAGTTCGCGTGGCGCTGGTCGACAGCGCGCCTGAGATTTGGCGTCGATTCGAGCTCCGGGGCTCCCTGGCTTTGAGCCAGGTGCATCAGGTCCTGCAGGCAGCATTTGGCTGGGACGACGCGCACCTGCACAGGTTTGTAACAAGCGACCCGTTCGCGCCGCTACGGCCGGTCGACGGCGAATTTCCGGAAGTCCCGCAGTGGCTCCCAGGACAGCAGTGTGAAGAACCGGGCGACAGGCCCGAAGAGGATTGCTCCCTGGATCAGCTGCTTACATTGGGCTCAGCCGAAGCGTTCTACGAGTACGACTTTGGAGACAGCTGGCTTCACCGGCTTGAGCTGGTTTCCCGCCGGCCCGCGGACGAAGACAGTCCGCCCGCCCGGCTGATCGATGGCGCCCGGCGCGGCCCCTTGGAAGACTCCGGAGGTTTACCCGGGTACGAAGAGATCATGGACGCGCTGGCCGACCCGACGCACCCTGACCACGCTGAGCACTCAGCCTGGGTCGCCGACATAACCGGCTCCAATGCGCCTTTTGACCCTGCCTTCCTCGACATTCCCGCCGTAACCCGGGCGCTGGCTGAGCAGTTCCGACGTACGCAGTCTGGGGAAAAACGCCGTAAGTGACGGGCAGGAAACAGCCCCTTTTCGGGGCACTCCCCTGCCTGTTTTGAAGAGCCGATAATGGAGATTCTGTCAAGCTGGGGGAGTTGATTCCTTTGCGGGCGACGCACTGTATTGGAGGCCTCCCAATGCCTCGCGACACCAGCAGAAGATGACGTCCACCCTGCCGGCCTTGCTACGACACTAAACCGAACAAACGAACACGCAAAGGGCCCATGGCGCCGCATGGTGGGCGCATCCCATCGGGCATTCGCCGGTCCTGAGTACACCGTTTCGCCAGCAGCAACCCCGCCTAAGAGTGTCGGTGCTTTCAGTTAGCGTTGAGGGCATGGTCTATACAGCAAACGTTCTTCGGGTCATGATCGCTTCACCGTCGGACACGATTGAGGCACGCAATGCGGTCGAATCGGCAATTCATGGGTGGAACGGGGCCAACGCGGAGTCCAAGCAAACGATCCTGCAACCTTGGCGTTGGGAGACCTCATCAGTTCCCGTCCTGGGAGCACATCCGCAGTCGCTGATTAATGCGCAAGGCGTTGATGAATCTGACATCGTTTTCGCCCTCTTCGGCGGCCGACTCGGTTCACCGACTCCTGAGGCCGTGTCCGGAACCGTGGAAGAGATTGAACGAGCCATTGAGCAGGGCAAGCCGGTTCACCTTTACTTCTCGACGGCGCCGCTGCCCAATGACGTGGATATCAAACAGCTCGAAGGACTACGCGCCTTTCGGACTGAGATCAGCCAACGAGGACTCCTGGGCGAATTCAACAACCCCAGTCAGCTCGAACATGAGGTATGGAAAACAATCGAGTATGACATTGCGAAACTCTCACTTGGCGTTCCGGTTACCAAACCCGCAACGCAAGGCGTGCGCTTTTCTGTGCAACCGCAGCAGGAACGGGAAGTTCGCGACTACGACAAGAACGGCAAACCGCGTTATACAACGAGGCATTGGATCGATATAACGAATGAGGGTGATCAGGATGCGCAAGAGGTCGTCTTTGAGCCTGTCGGCGAACAAACCAGCATGCACCTAGCCCACGACGGAACCCCGACCATAATCCATGGGGGACAAACCCGGCGCTTGAACGTCATGTACACCATGGGTGGTAGTTCCCCTGACATCCTCCGAATTCGGTGGGCGGAGAACGGCGAATCCAAGGAACAGGAATTTCACGTGGGTTAGCTCATTTGGCACGGCAAGCCCAGACTGAGAAAGCCCAGCCGCCCCACCAAGGACGCACGTCAAGACGCAGGTTCGGCGACGTAGGAACTTCCGATGCACCTTGAGCTTTCCTTCCTGGAAAGCCCCGCCGCAAATCGCAAGTAAATTGAGCAGTGTTGGCTTCCGGATTTACGGGAGAAACGCCCAGAAAATCCGCCCTTTTGCAGGCACTCCCCCGCCCATTTTGGAACGCCGATAATTATTTTATGTAAAGTTGCTTGCTTTAAGCGTCAAGTAATTTGTTATGTTCAGAATACACCTAACACTCTTGTTGCCCAATCAGAACGGGCTGAGAACGGCGCGACTAGTACTGAGCGGTTACCCCTCTACCAGCGACTATGAACTCACATTGTGCCGTCGTGGTGTGAATACGAAGGAGTCATCAGTCGATTGGCACTCCGAGTCGTTCTAAGTCCAAGCGCAATGCAGGGCCTCTAAGTCTGTTGTTCTCACAGAGGCTCATCGCTAGAGGCAAGTAGTCCACCGACCATTTCACGGCCTGCATGACTTCCAGCCCTGCTTTGTTGGTCCGGGAAAGACTTCTGATCAAGTTCAGTCCACCTAGGTATCCCCAGTCCTTGGTCAGGCCGCCTTGAGCATTTGGGTTTTTCAGGCCGCGTTTGACTCTTAGAGCTGTTTCTACGGCTGCTTCCCTGCCGATGCTTTCTTGGAGGTTCGCTGCTATTGCGAGAACTCCTTTTTCTCGTGCTTGATTGACAGCGATTACCCGTGCTGCGTATGTACGGAGTGTTGTGGGGTTGAGGTAACCTGCGGTTGATTCTCCCCACAATGCGAGGCCTTCTTCGGTGGCTACTGTGGAGCCCATGGTTAGGGCGGCTAGTGGTTCCACTTGCTGCCTGGCATTTTCCCAGCGGAGGACGTGGCCCCCAACCTCGTGCACGAGGAGCCTGTTGGCGTCATCTGGAGTGAAGGAAGTATTAGAGCGGATCCGTAGGCGTTTTAGGGGACCGTTTACGCTCGCCCTGGCTGACATATGCGTGCTGGTTTCCACAGTCCATTCATTCAGGCTGTACTTTGACAGGGCCTTTTTGAAGCGGCCGGCAAGGGCTTCGGCCGTTACAGACGCTTGGTTTGTACCTGCCGAATGAACGGGTTGCTCCAATATTGACATCGCTTCCCTTACTAAGTCGGGATGCGGGAGGCCATCGAGGGAAACTGCAGCGTGCCGGTATTCGTCGTCGTCGCCGGATGCCAGGGAGACTGCCCTTGCCCGGCACTGGTGCAGGTGCTCTTCGACGCCGATAAGGAGGTCTCCGGACAAATCTGTACGTGCCATGTCGGAGACGTCGTCGAGTGCGCTGAGGTAGCCAGCTATGTCAATTTCTGGGTAGTGGAAGGCGTGCGGGTATTCGGGGCGTCCTTCCTGAATGGCCTTGGCGAGGGCTTCCCGGTGAGATGGCGCATTGTGGGGTTGCGTCCATGTGCTGGTGGAGAAGTTTTTGGCAATGCTTTCAAGCGCTGTGAGGATGCGTTGGGTCATGGCCGTTCGGCCTCTCCTAATCGCAACCATCGTTCTCTGTTGAGGCCGACTTTTCGTGCCCGTTCGCTTGCATTTTTTTGGTTTGGGTCTTGTCCATCGGCTACAGCGGTTAAGGCGTCTTCAGCTAGATTGATGATTTTTCCAAGAAGTTGGTAGTCAACGGAGGCTGTTGTGGGGTCGGCTTCCAGTAGGTTCAACGCCGTTTCGGCTATAGCGTTCAGGGCGTTGAGATCGGCTGCTTTAACTGGTGGCCTGTCACCATTGAGAAGCTCCGTGACAAGTGTGGTGTTCAGGAGGTCGCCTAGGAGATCGTTTGAAAGTCGAAGCATTTCGCGCCGCACAGAGTCATCATGTGTTTCCATGACCAAGCGCCCGGCGGCGCCGGAAATTACTTGCATGGTCTGACGCGCTGCTGTGTCATTGCCCCGGTCTTGGGCGATGAGGCGGCGAAGAGGAAGAAGGACAAGTGATCCAAACCGGACAGCTTCAAGTCTTTGTTGTTGGTCATCGGACCGGACTGCTACGCCGGTGTAATTGTGAAGCAAGGGGGCGAGCCGGAGGAGTGCCGGGTCGGGGGTCCCCGCTGTGGAGGTCTTTTCGATTTCTCGCTTCAGGTCTATCTCAAGGAGGTTGAAGAGTTCCCGCCAGCCGTCCAGGAGGCTTTCTCGAAGGCTTTTTGCTTCCTTCGTTTGACCGCGGGCGTTAAGGTCGCGGATTCGACCGTTGACGTCCGGCGATGTGGTGCTGAACAGATCAACCCACTCGCCAACAGAGATTTTCCCCTGCTCTCTTAGCTGGCGACATAGGTGGAGGTCCTGAAGCAGTTGAGGCCAGTGTTCATCGGCGAAGTCTGGGTCCGCTTCCCGCCCGGCCGAAACCCTTCCGCGTATCCATAGAAGTCTTGCGGTCACGCTCATGGGTGCCTCTTTGCCCCATAGAGCGGTGGAGATCGCGGCGACGCGCTCTTGGTCAGCGCTTACTTCTTTCAGCATCTCTTTGTGGTTGAACTTTGAATTTGTGCGGAGCACTCGATGCAGGCAGATGAGCGAGTGCACAACGGCTAGTTTGGATCTTTCCGGCATCGGGCTTAGTTCAGCTAGCGAAGGGATGCGAGGGCGTACCCTCAGCCTGTGAGATGCTTCTCGGGGATCGAATGGTTGCCAACTTCGGGGGCTTGTCGTAGTGCCGAAAGGAACGATCATCGGCGAAAGGAGTAGAACCTCCGCTATGAATCGCCCAAGTGGTATTTGGGCGGATTGATGAACTTCAACGGCTCGGTTCTGCCCTTTTTGGACAACCCAGGCAAGACCGCGGTCTGGTGACTGAGTCAGGTGCCGGCACCAGCGGTCCACCAAACCATCAACCAGATACTCGCGGTTGGGGTCTTGAAGGTCCTCACCGGAAATGCTTGTCGAACCGATAGAAGGGCGGACGTACTCCCGTACGACTCGGTCGAGTATGCAAAGACTTAGGGGTTCCCATTTGCCTTCATCGGACTGCCCAAATTCGGACCCGGCGCTGCCCGCTGCCTCGTCCTCATGAAGTCGAGGCATCCACGTGGACAAGGCAGCCCGTTGCGTCAATCGCGCTTGGACGGCAGCAGTAAATAATGCTGGTTGTTCCCGATACACCTCTGCTATGAGGGACGCCCATACGCCAACGCGCATGAAGTCAGCCAAAGACGTGCCGTCGTCAAGAGTGCCCAGAACCCTTATGGTTTCCCGAAAGGTGTCCTCAACCTGCGTAAAAAGCGTGTCTGCGCCAGCCAGGATAGCTGCGGCTTTCGTGTCGGGTGCGAATCGGTTGAGGGTAGCAGCGGGGATTTCGTCAAGTTTTTCCACAGGAGTAGCTGAAACTGTGGCAGCATCCCCTTCTTTACCGGAAGGGCCGGCCACCAGAGATCGGCCCACAAGATACCAACCTCTTTTTGGCAGATGTCCAGCGTCTCTCCGGGTGTCTTTAGGTCCACCCCGTCCAATGTCCCCGACCGCGACCTTGTTGAAATCACAAACCCAAACCGCTCCAGTGGGATTATCAGGCACATCCACGCCGAAAAGAACTGCCACATGCCGCGCCAGCTTTATCGCAGTGACTTCCGTTCTTCGCCCACCTGAAGCAGCAGGAGGCGGGGGCAGCACACGCAGGAAGTCCATAAATCTCGCAAGCTCGTAGAGGTAGTTGAATCAGCCTATGCTCCAACAGTAGGTTATGCAAGACAACATGATTTTCTAGTATGCAGTGAAAATCTATTCACAGCAGTGAAGTGACTGATGTAGGCTTCATTCACTCGGGAGATCGAGTCAGGACCGAAAATGGAGGCAACCATGGAAACGACACATACTCAGCAGCCAGGTGGACCCGCACGCGGAAAGAGCATGGCCAAGTCCTTTGTCCGCAAGGTGGCAGCTCTCTTGGTCACCTTGGGCCTGATGGCCGGCGTTGGTCTTGCGACCGCTGCGCCTTCCCAGGCCGCATCGTCCTACTGCGGCAACGGGCAATGCACGGTGTACCTCGACTGGAACGAAACAGTAGCCCTGAGCAAGGGACGAGTGCCCAAATTCAACGCTGGGCCGCTCACTGTCCCCATCGCCGCCGGACTGGCCGGCCATATCCTGATCGCGAAGGGATGGGTCAACCGCGGAAACTGCGTAGCATTCACCGCCAACTATCGCCCATGGGCTAACCAAGGCATGCTCGGATGGCGCTGCCGCTAGTCACAGAAAAGAAGGGCCGCAGCCCCCGCGACCAAAGCGCTTTCTCGGGGTCGCGGGTGTCACCTGTCCCTTAGGTGCTAGGTAGTAAATTACGCAAAACGCCCGGCTGGAAGTTCCAGCCGGGCGTTTTGCGTGAGCAGCCGCTGGGTCCCCCGGGCGTCCTGAGTAATTTACGTCAACCTTCGCATTCGATGCAGTAGGAATGGCCATTGTTTTCCCGCGCCAGCTGCGACCGGTGCCGAACGAGGAAACAGGAATAGCAGGTGAACTCGTCCGCGGCCTGTGGAATCACCTGCACGACGAGCTCGTCGGAGATGATTTCACCACCAGGTGTCAGCCCTTCGTCGAGGGCATCGGCCTCGTCCAGCTCGGTGACGACGCTGCGGGCATCTGGGGCGTTCGCGGACTGCAAGTCCTCCAGGGAACGCTTCTGGGATTCCTTGACGTCTGAACGGACTTCGTCATAGTCGGCTGCCACGTAGGTGCTTCTTCCTTCTCTGTCTCTCTCGTGCTCATTTCGGACGAGACTGTAACGTACGCGGTTACGCGGTTGTTCCTCGAAACAGACACAAGGAATGTTGGAGCGCATGAGGCGTGCGGCCAACACTTCGCCCTCCGCAGACCAATAAATACTCAGGACGTAACTGGTGCTTCAGGATTCACAACACCTGCGCCAGAATTTGGCGAAGCTCCGGTCAAATAGCGGTTGACCGAAGCTTCAGTTCATTATGACCCCTGCAACCTTAGAAACTGCTGGGAACTGGCAACCCACGGGCTCGCCGCCGCCGCTCCGCACTTGTAAGACCAAGGGCGGTCCCAAAATGAACCGGACGCCACTCCTCCGCCACTGCCTCCCTTAGCGATGAAAGCCCCGGGGTTGTTGCTGCCACTGCCGCCTGTCGGCCGATAGCCGTTATGCCAAGTACCCTTGCCTGATAGAAATGATGGAGCAGGCCGGACTTGGACAAGGCCACTAGCAAGACCGCCACGTGGCTTGCCTGAAGCGCAAAAAGGTGCAGCGCTCCAATTGAATCTACGGAACCCGGATGGCAGGCCGTCACCTCGTTTACTGGAGGCAAGCCCTGCCAAAGTCATCCCCGTTTATCACCACCGAAGACACCCTTTTCAGGGGTACTCCCCCGCGTGTTTTAAGAGCCGATAGTGGATATTCTGTCGGGTTGGTTGTCGGATCCAGTTTTATGCTCGCTGAGGTCGGCTATGTGCCGCGTATTTTGTGGAGGTACTCGCGAAGGCCCGGGATGGCGAAGTCGACCTTGCCGTACGCTGGGGCTTCGATGAGTCCAGCGGCGATTAAACGGGCGCGGTAGTTGGCCACGACGTTGCTCTTGGCATTGAGCCTTTTTCCGATGTCGCCGGCGGCAACAGGCCCCTCGTCCTGGGCCATGGCATGGAGGAAGTCTTTGTCCTTGTCTGAGGCCGTGGAGAGGGCGGCTTCTATGACTGTCATTTCGTGGCGCCGGGTCGCGGCACGGATCGCTTGGGTGACGTTTTCCTCCTCAAGGGCAAGGTCATTGATTTCAGCTTGCCTCCAGAGCTGGTAGCCGATGAGTTGGATCAGGAAGGGGTAGCCCCCGGTTGCCTGTGCTGCGTGCCGGATCTCTTCGTCGCTGATCCTGATTCCGGCTTGCCTGAAGGTGTCTGTGAAGGAACGCTCGACTTCCTTGACGGCCGCGGCATGGAGGTCGATGCGGTCTGCCCGGCGCAGGAAGGTCGCGACTCCCTCGTTGAGCAGGTCCGAGACCGCTGCTGGAAGTCCGGCGAAGATGAGACCTATCGGAAGGCCGTCCCGGATGAAATGCTGGACGTCCGCGGCAAGCTGGGACAGCTCTGCGCGGTCGGCCGCGTGGATCTCATCGACGGTAAAGAGCAGCCCGGTCCTTTTCTCGGCGAGTAGGTTCAGGAGCTGGCCGCCCAGCCGTCGCCAATCGACCTGGCGCTCGGGCGGCAGCTGCGTGGTCACGGTGAAGCCTGCCACGCCGAGGGCGGTAATCCTGCGGCCGCTGGGGCCGGAGCCGAGTTCCTCCACGTGAAGCCGCATGGTCTCGCCGATCCTCCCAACGAAGCCGGCCGTGGCGGTTTCGGAAATCACGATCCATCCTTGCTCCCGCGCTTTGTCCTGAGCTGCGCTCAGCAGGGCGGTCTTGCCGATGCCTCTGGCGCCGGTGATGATGGTCAGCAATCCAGGTGCCCCGGAACCGAGCTGCAGGCCGTACTCGAACTCGTCGAGGGTGCCCTCGCGTCCTATGAGTTCCGGGGGAGTGGCGCCTGCCGTGGGGCGGAAGGGATTCCTCATCCAAAACAACTTCTGTGAGTCCTTGTGAGTCTTGTGAGCGCTTGTGAGTCTACACTCTTGTCGATTCAAAGGGCTGACCACTCTGTCTGTTTACTGGAGGTTACAGGGGGCGGCGCTCATTCCAGTTTGGCGTGGCGCAGGTACTGGTAGACGGTTTCGCGGCTGATTCCGTAGTCACGGGCGAGTAAGGCTTTCGGTACACCGCTGCCGGCACGCTGGACCAGTTCAGCCGCCCGTTCCGGCGTTAGGGTCTTTTTCCGGCCTTTGTAAACGCCGCGCTGCTTGGCCAGGGCGATCCCTTCCTTTTGGCGTTCCCGGATAAGGGAACGCTCAAATTCGGCGAAGGCCCCCATGACGGAGAGCATGAGGTTGGCCATGGGGGAGTCCTCTCCCGTGAAGACCAAGCTTTCTTTGACGAACTCCACCCGCACGCCCTTGCGTGTCAGGGCCTGGACGAGAACACGCAAGTCATCGAGGTTTCGCGCAAGCCGGTCCATGCTGTGCACAACCACAGTGTCCCCGTCGCGGGCGAACCGTAGCAGTTCCGTGAGCTGTGGCCTGGCCGTGTCCCTCCCTGAGGCCTTGTCCGTGAAGACCCGGTCCAGAACATGGCCCTCAAGCTGACGTTTCTCGTTCTGGTCCAAAGTGCTCACGCGCACGTACCCGATCCGCTGTCCAGTCATCGGTGCCTCCAAACTTCCGTCTGTGAGGTTGAGTTCTAGAACCGTCCTGCAAAGAAGTCAAGACCCTAACCGATCAATTGTCCGATTGGGGTGTACTCAGTTGACGCACCAGGGTGCCGAGAGCGGCGGCCCGACCGCGCGGCGCGAGCTTTCCAGGGAGATTACCGCGGCGCGTCCGCCCAAATTCTGATCACACCGGCGGCAATGTCTATGGCCGCCTCCGCTACTCCAGAGAGCCCCGCTCGTACTCCATCTCCCGGTTTCCAAGGCGGGACGGGTCTCGAGTCGCTGCGGGTACAGTGGAGCGTCCAGGAGGAAGGCGGGTACCTGGTGGTTGACCAGAGACGGGTGAAGCGTGAGACAGTCCCGCAAGCGGCTGAGCAGACACCGAATACAGTGGCACGCGATGAGCGGCGACTGCAGCTTCTGCAGGCAGCCCAGGAAGTTTTTGTAGCCAGTGGTTACCAGGGTGCCAACATGGACGATATTGCCCAAGCGGCCTATGTGAGCAAGCCGGTTCTGTACGAGTACTTCCCATCCAAGCGTGGGCTGTACCTCGAGCTGCTGGACATTAGCCTCAAGGCACTCGGCGATGTATTGCAGGAGTCCGTCCGTTCCACGAAGCTCAATAAAGAACGGGTGCATGATGCTATCCGGGCTTATTTTGGCTACATTGCCCGTGACGATGGTGCTTATCGCCTCGCCTTCGAATCCGGCCTGAGTAATGATCCTGACGTCCGCGTGAGGCGGGAGGCATTCAGAAGTGGATTCGCCAGCGCAATTGCCCAAATCACATCAGCGAGGACGCTCAATTGCCGCTTGTCGAAGCGGAACTGCTGGGTAGGGCTTTGATGGGTCTGGCTCAATCAAGCGCACGTTATTGGGTAGAGGACAACGCTGAACAAGGCAGCGCTGCCCTTGGCATGGACGCGGCCAGCGAGCTTGTTTACCGCCTGGCGTGGCGGGGTATTTCACGCTTTCCCAAGGAGACTTAGAAATGACTGAGGTGTCACCCGGGGCATGCCAACGTGGATAGCTCTTGACCGCGTCGCCTTTTCTCCGACCGTTCCGCAGTGAACCGACGGTGGCTTTTCGACGTTACTATCTGCTCCTTCACGACCCAGTTTTGTGCGGCAGAAACGCAAGCGGCCTTAGACCGCCGAATGATCGGCTTGATTCGCTTGCGGGGCTTCGGGGGATCACCGGTACGTGCCCTTAGAGTGACTGCATGGGTAGTAGTTTCCTCATCGGTTTAGCTGCAGTTGTAGCCATCGGCCCAGCGCCCGGAGGCGGCGAACACTCGGATTCCGCGGCTATCGGGTTTAGCATCGTGCCATGTCGAATTCGTGGAAAGAATTCAAAGCCTTTGCCATGGGCGGCAACATGTTTGATCTTGCCCTGGGCTTCATCATCGGCACGGCCTTCGCCGCACTCGTGGACAGCCTCGCCAACGACATCCTGCTGCAGTTCGTCGCTGCGATCTTCGGCGCGCCGGACTTCAGCCAGATGAGCTTCACGGCGAACGACGCCGAAATAAGATACGGCAGCTTCATCACCGTGCTGATCCGGTTCCTGCTGCTGGCTCTGGTGCTGTTCGGGATCGTCAAACTCCTCAAACGCTTTGGCATGGGCAACTTCCGCGCCCAGGGCCAACAGGAATGCCCCTACTGCAAAGAATTCGTGGCCATCGACGCCATCAAATGCAAATACTGCACCGCCGACATCGACCCGGGGCAACTGGAGGAAGAAGACATCGAGCTGCTGAAAAAGCGTGAAGGCTGGCAAAATCCCAACGACGGCATTGCCTAACCCGGCCTTAAATTAGACCCAGAGGAGACATATCGGACCGTGTAATGGCCTCAGGCCGTTGGGCGCTGTTTTCTGTGAACGAGACTCCAGTGGGGTTATGCCGGACCGGCCCGCCGTAGTGCCGCCTGGGGCGGTGTGCGGTGGGTGAGTGTTTGGACGTCGTACTTTTTCAGTAGCCAGATCGCCAGGAGCCAGGGCAGGACGCCGTATATGACCTGCGCGGTAAAGCTGCCGGAGGACAGCACGAGGTAGGACTGCCACAGGTTGGCGTAGCCGTGGAGGATGACGATCCAGAACAGGCTGCCGGTGTTGTTGGACAGCCAGGTCAGCACGATGGTGTACCCGACAACGCCGACGGTCAGGCCGACCAGCGAGAATGCCGCCTGCAGTAACCCCGCCGCATCTGTCATCAGCGGCAGTAGCACCACCGAGGGCAGATGCCATGATCCCCAGGCCACACCAAGGATCCAGCTGGCCCGTTCGGCTGTCCGCGTCCTTTGCAGATAGGGCAGTGCGAAGCCGCGCCATCCGAGTTCTTCGGCCAGCCCGGTGCAGACGATGAGGAACAACAGGAAGGGAACTGCAAGCATCACAGGGACCAGGAAGCTGTACTCCAACGATGCCATGCCGCCTGTCACCCAGCCCAGGGCCACTGCGGCCAGGCTAAGAACGATGGGGAACAGGAACACGAACAAGATCCACTTTCCCGGAACCCGTGCCCTGAGCAGGCGGGAGAAAAGATCCCGCAGCCCTGGACGCCCGTCCACCAGCGCAATGACGATAACGCCCGCCATGGACGGGCCAAACGAGAAGCACAACAAGACCACTGCCAGGAGGACGCCCGGGTCAGTTCCGCCGGTGCCGAGCAGGAGGAAGTTCGCCTCGTTCGTGGGAGATATGCTTCGCGGGACCAGGTGGAGGTACGCGGGAATTTGTACCGCCCAGGTGATGCCGTAGGCAAGAACCAGGAAGAGCGGCCAAGCCCACCGGACACCCGCCGAGTTGCTCATAAGAACAATTCTGAAGCTGACACAGGATCAGCGAAACCATGTCCAAGACGTATTGCCCTGAATTCCCGACTTGCTGAAACCTGGACCGAAAACACGAGCGATGACGGGGCGGTACGACCATGAATGAGAGGCCATAGCCCTCGGCGGGCCGATAGCGTTGCACGCTGATATGCGGGTTGCCACCGAAACCGCCCCGGGCATTACTGTGGCCCTAGGCAGTCTCAGTACCTAAGCGAGGGGGATCTATGGCAGCGAAGCCGCCGGCAATGTCACCGTCCGGTCAGCCGGTTGAGGAAGTACTTGACCGGGCCACGGGTCCCCGCCGGGCCGAGGCAGAGGAACTGCTCGCACTCCTGGCCGGGATTAGCAGCGAGCAGCCTGTGGTGTGGGCAGGCCGGATTATTGGCCTTGGCGAGTATGAGTACCGCTACGAAAGCGGCCACCGCGGCCGCGCTCCGGTGCTCGCGTTCGCGCCGGGACCTGCAAAACATACGGTCTATCTGGCTAACGATTTCTCAAAGCGCTGGCCCGACCTGATGGAACGGCTCGGCCCGCACCGCGCCAGCCAAGCCTGCCTCTACCTTACGCGCTTGACCGGCGTGGACCGCAGCGTGCTGCGCGAGCTGCTGGAACGCTCACTGGCGGAGACCCTGTCAAAGGCGCACTGACCCGGGTCCATCCCTCAGCCGGGCGCACTGCGTGCGTCGATTTCGACCTTCACCCAGTACGCCAGGGCGGCAGGCCCGCGGATCTGGTCCTGGGGGACACTGATCCACCCGGGACCCATCGGACGGTCCTTGCCCATGTACGCTGGCGTCCCGCGACGCCGGAGCAGCTCGTCATACTCGGCGGGATTGGTGCGCACGAGCAGGTCACCGTGACGGCCGGCGGAGAGCGTCATCCGGTCTTCCACCATGAAGGACAACCCACCGAACATACGCACCTCACGCACATTTCGATACCCGGCCAGAAGCTCACGGACCCGCTAAGCAAGGGCCTCCCGCGGGCCGGATTCGGTCGCCGTCATTGCCAGCCCTCCATCCTGCGGGCGTGCCCGAGGTAGTGCAGATCAGACGCTGATCCGGCCACGGACAGCTCCCTCGATAGCAGTGAAATACCCAAGATGCCTGCCCGCATCCTACGGCTACTCGACGCCGGCGGCACCGGTCGAGGCGTCCGGTGAGGCCATCGCCGAGGCAACGCTACTCGGGCCAACTCCACACTGCGTGCTCACCCTTTGGGGGGGCGGCAGTGTTCTGCCGCCCCATTGATGGTGCGGTGGCAACGGGTTAGGGTGTGGTGCACCATGCAACAGGAGAGGTAACGACCGATGTCCGGTGAACCAGTGTTCTTCGAGATTGGCGTTCAGGACGCCGCCCGTGGCAGGCGCTTCTACGGGACACTCTTTGACTGGGAACTGGTGCCCGGACCGGGAGAAGACGGCTACTCGATCAGCACCGCCGGGATTCCAGGAGGCATCCACGGAGGTGACTCCGACGCCTCCCCCTACCTGTTCTTCAAGGTGGACGATCTGGACGCCGCCCTGGCGCGGGTCCGTGACCTCGGCGGATCCGTTGACGACCCCGACCTCGGCGACACGAACGCCGCCGAATACGGGCGGTTCAAACTCTGCAAGGACGATCAAGGCTCAACCTTCGGCCTGCACGAACCCCCACCTAACAGGAAAGGATAAACCTGCGCCACGAAGCTGATCCTGACAGGAGGTCGCTGTCTTGACCAGCCAAAGACCAACAGCGCCGCTGCCACAGCGCTGGTCAGACGTCGAGAATTGAACCTAGGCAAGGGGCAGGCCATCTGATACTAGAATTGGCTAGGGAACTGCGGGGCAGCGCTTATCGCTTCCCGTACTTACGATGGACAGCCTGCTTGCTCACGCCCAGACACAGTGCTATGGCTTCCCAGGAAAGCCCCGCCTGCCGGGCCCTCCTCACCAGGGAAGCTTCATTGCGCCCGACTTCCTTCTGCAGCTCAGCAACGGCCTGCAACGCTTCAGCCGGACCTTTGCCGTCCATGGACGCAACCAATGATTTCATGCGATCCACCTCCATCCCGTCAACAAGCGTTGACGGGATGGAGCGCGTCAACGCTTGTTGACAGAGGCGTCAGATTGAATGTTTCGTGACCGTTCAGCTTTTGGCGCAGGAGGGACAATCAAGCCGGGGTGACCGGTAACTAATCGCCGTCCTGCAGCGCGGCGTGCTTAGGATAAAAAGGTGAACTGTCGGCAGGAGGCCGGCAGCAACGACAGACCGTAGCAAGACTCCAGAGGATTCACAGGCTACGAAGAGATCATGGACATCTTGCCAACCGTCGCATTCTGACGGCGCCGGGCACGCAGCCTGGGTGGCCGACACAAGCGGTTCCGATGCGCCTTTTGACCCCGCGCCTTCCTAGACATAACCGCCGTGAACCGGGCGCTGGCTAGAGAAGCTGACTCAAACTAGTGGGAAGCATAGTTACTTTCAACTTGATGATGCCTCTGCGGTTCAGCAGCTGGCGGGACCATGCCACCCGATAAAGTTGATGCCATGGGGGAGAAGAAGAACGACGAGCAGTACCAGCGGTTCATCAACCGCCCGTACTACTACGGGTATGCCGCGGGCGGTAAAACTGTTCATGCTTACACCAAGGAAGAATGGGGTCTCGGTGCCAGTTCGGGCGGCGGCGACCATAACTTGATCCGTTCCTTCTACTCCAGCCTTCTCTTGACGGTTCTGGTGGCGCCGGTCTCGCTGTTCTGCCTGCTCCTCGGGATCCTCGCGATCTTCAAGATGCCGATCATGGGGCTGGTCATGGTGTTCTTCGGGCTTCTCCTTGGCCTTGCAGTCGTCCAGGGATACTTCAACATCACGGAAGAATGGCGGGGGCGCAAGGCCCGAAAACTCAAGGGCCTCCCGAAGCCGTGGTGGGAGGCCGACGATGACCGCGCCTACGAATGGTTTCTGAAGCACCCGGATCCGCGTATCCAGATGCCCCTGGAGTACTTCCCGTATTCCGTGAGGCTCCGTAAGGAAATGCCGGAAGGGGCTTCTCGGCGTTGAGGGCTGACTTGCACCCTGATCGTGGGGATTTTGAAGACATACCCCTGCCGCGTTCTGGTTCATCGGGATCTTCCCGCTGGGCTGAGCCAAAAAACCCCCTTACGAGATACTCCAGGAGCCCCAACGTGAAGAGAATCCTCGCCGCAGCGGCCATTGCAGCAGTCGCGGGCCTGACGGCATGCAGCTCAACTGCTATAGAACCCAACGGCCCCAGCTCCATACCTGCGGAGACAGCCATCACCACGCAGGCATCACCGTCAGAATCATCAACAGCAGTTGCGGCAGGCAGCGCAAAAGAGGCCTGCGAGACCTACAACGCGCTCTACGCAGAGTACAAAGCCCTTCCCGGCGCCGATCCGAACGCCTATGAGGACATCTACCTGAAGGCGCAGGACGCAAAAACCACCGTCCCAGGAGATCTGAACGGTCTGTTCGCGGCGCTGAGCGTTCTGGCTATGAATCACTCGGCGGCGGCCAAAAACGGGGGCCAGCCTGAGCAGGTATCCAAGGACGCCGTCCGGGACGCCGTCTTCGCCAGTGCAGGCACCTGCACTGCCGAGGGCGTCACGCTCCGGCTCTAAAACCATCCAGCACAAAACACAGGGCACCGCCCGACGGGGATCGAATGAACATCATGGCAGCGCCGGAACGCCGGCGCCAGAAACAGTACAGCCGCGGATGAGCTGCGGGGTTGCTGGCCTTGGCCCTGCTCCTCAGCCGGAACGGAGACTAAGACGCTGTCGTCTGGCGCTTTCTCCACCTTCGACGCCGCCGGCGCGGAGCAGATCCGAGCGAGCAAGACCGCACGACTGGATATGAGCTCCGGGACCGTGCAGAAGGCCGCCTTCCGCACGAGGTCTGACTTCAGCGAATCCGGGACGGCGTGCAGCGCTACGGCATCGACGCCGAAGCCGCGGAAGGTTAGATCAGCGACATTCAAATGGATCCAGGTTCAAGCAGTGACCACTAGCTGTACTAGCCCTCGGGCACGGACACGAGCTTGGATGTGAACTACAATTTCCGCTACGACGGCACCGAGGAAACGCAGGTAATCATTCGTCCACGTCCTCACGGCAGCCTAGGAACATGCTGAGGATCGGGATTTTCCGAAACAAGGGACTGGACGACGCTGCCCTGCTTGCCCAGATCCGTTTTATAGATAGGACCCACTATGGTTTACGACCGTGAGCGTGAGCGGCGAAACGATGCCGTGTACGCCGAGCACAAGAGTGCCGTAGCAGCCGGAGAGAAGCGCGCTCTACGCAAGACCAGCATCGGCGAGCTGCACAGCTACCCCGCAGATGAGATCGGGTTTACTCCCGGACGTGGCCAGGTTCAGATCAGCACCTGGTGGGGCATGGGAATTCTCGCAGTTGTTGCCGCATTCTTGACTGCCCTTTCGGTGCTGATCTTGCTGGCCCCGCTGGGACAGGGCGAAGGTCCGTTCTGGGGTGCGCTGTTCCTCACGGCTCTGTCCGGGGGCTTCACCTTCTATGCATTCATACTGGCCCGAGACGAATACCGCGCGAAGCAGCTGCGCAAGCTGCGCGGCTCCCCGAAGCCGGGCACTTCCGGCGTAGTGGACATCAATCTCCTGGAGCTGGGACAGGAACGTCCCGACCGGCCCGACTCGTCCCGACAGGATCCGCTCTGATGTTCGACCAGGACATGGTCGCCCGGCGGCTGCCTGGAACCTGTCCTTCGCTCTGGCCAAAGTCTTCGGTGCCGCCCGGCTTCGCTGCATGGATCCTTTCTACGACAGTTAGCAATATCTGTCGTAGAAAAGATCCGATTTAAGCACCCCGAGCCTCAGCGGCTGCGCCCGCCGACGTCGTCGTCGTCGGTGATAATGACGATCACGACGACAACGGCCAGGACGGCCGGCAGTGACGAAGACGGCAAGCGGCGGCGTGGTGCTGACTATGCCATCTCTTCGGATGCTGGTACCGAGAAGGTCAGCCTCTTCTAAGTATTAGTATTCTTACATCAGCCGTGTTACTTGACATAACATAATTATCGGCGTTTGAAAAACGCCGGGGGAGTGCCTGTAAAGGGCTGTCTCCTGCCGTCAGTTCGAGGGATTTCTGCCCGATTCGAAGTCACAACTGCCCAGCCAGCGCAAAAGTCGTACCCGTAGAAGCTTCGCCCGAGCCAGCGCGAGCAGCTGATCCACGGAGCAATCCTCTTCAGGCCTGTCGCCACTCAAGTGAATCTTGGACGGCAGGACCGTGCCCTGGCTACGCGAGACGTTGACGTCTTCGTGGTGCCTATCGTCAAGGAAAAGAAGTTAAGCAGCCCGAGGACGGGTCTGCTTAAAGAGCGTTAATCGCGGATGTAAAAGTCAACTGTTGGTTGCCTTGAACAACAGCTTTACTTAACATCGGTTATCGGCTCTTTAAAACGGGCGGGGGAGTGCTTGGAAAGGGGCTGTCCCCCGCAGGAGCGCGAGAACCCGGAGCTATTGTGCAGTTGGGCGGGTGGAGTTGAAGGCTGAAGTGTGGCTGTGATAACGAAGACGGCGAGCAGGACAATTTTGATGCTGCCGGCATAGTTGATGGCATGGAACAAGGTGAGGCTCTGGCGGCCTGTTCTGGTGCTGGCATTCTGGATTGCGGCAATACCTACCTGCGCCAGGGACACTGCTGCAGCGCCGAGTCCTGAAGCTGCAGAGGCGACCGACCTGGCCTGTCATACTGGTCAACATGGGTGGGGACCGTAAAAGCGAGGCGCTGAACAATCGACACGATGCTCGTTTTTATGGCGACGAGGCAGCCCGGGAGGCTTTGGGGTGGAGTCTGAGGCGCTCCAAATCCTGGCCGCGGACGGGCGCGTCTGCTGTTGCTTTAGTGCAGGACGGTGTGCTGGCAACGGCAAGCGTAGGCGCCCCGCTGGAAGCGGACTACGAAATCGGGTCGGTCTCGAAGGGCATCACCGGGCTCCTCTATGCCGATGCCCTCCAACGTGGGGAGCTCGACGGCGGAACCACTCTAGGCGACCTGCTGCCCCTTGAGGGCTCCGAACCGGCCATGGTTTCGCTGGAATCCATAACCCGGCACGCTTCCGGATTACCGCGTCTGCCCTCATCCCAGGCCACCTTCCGTCAGTCGGTAGCCCTATGGCGCCGCGGGACCAACCCGTACGGCGAGACGCTTGAGGAACTGCTAGCCCAGGCCCGGCAAACGCGGTTACTGTCCCCCAAGCCCCGCTACTCAAATCTCGGCTTCGAACTACTCGGCCACGCCATCGCCGCTGGAGCCCGAACAACGTACCGGGACCTCATGACCCAGCGGATCGCCGGGCCCCTGGGGCTGCATTCACTGTATGCGCCTTCTTTCCCTGACGAACTCCGGCAGACGGCACTGCCGGGCAAGAGCCGGGCCGGACGCACCATGGAGCCATGGACTGGAGAAGCCCTGGCTCCGGCTGGAGGCTGGCGCGCCAGCATTCAGGACATGGGCATCTTAGCCCTGGCACTTCTGCAGGGGAACGCGCCAGGGAGCGCAGCTCTGGACCCGGTGGTACAATTTGCCGGCCCTGCCGCACGAATAGGCATCGCTTGGATCAGCCTTGACGTCAAAGGTCGGACGGTCACTTGGCACAACGGCGCTACCGGGGGTTTCCGCTCATGGGTAGGGCTGGACCGGGAGGCCGGTACCGCCGTCGTACTGCTCTCAGCGACGGCCTCACCGCTGGACCGGCACGGCTTCAGACTCCTCCTCAACCCGCCCAGCCGGGGTAATTACCGACGAAATCGGAAAGCCTAGATTTCTAACTCCGCAGGCAGCCCGGCGATCGTGTCGTTTTGTGGTAACCCTCATGCTAAAAGCCTTAGCATAAACGAGCGAAGCTCGAGGCTGCGCTCGGATCGTAGCTTTACAAAATGGGCGTTATCGACTCTTCTATGGTTGTCAACGTAGCGATGGCTTATGGCAGTTGGCATTGAGCGTGCGGTAGATCCGTCGGGCGAGGTAGCGTTTCACGCACCGACGGATCTCCTTCTTGGTTAGAGCTTCTGCCTTCCGCTTGGCTACGTATGCGATGGTTTCTGGATCGAATGCCGTCCTTGTTAGAGCAATCATGTGCAGTGCTTTATTGCGGGTCCTGTCGCCTCCGCGGTTGAGCCTGTGACGGACGGTATTACCGGATGAAGCGGGAATGGGGTTGACTCCGGCCAAGGAGGCGAAAGCTGCCTCGGAACGTACTCGGCCTTGATGAGACCAAGCGGTGAGACAAATGGCTGCCGTGACTGGTCCGAAGCCGGCTTCCTGCAGCAGGGGCGCGGCTTCGCTTACCTCAACCAGTTCGGTGATGCGGGAGCCGTTTGCTTTGATTTCAGCATCAAGGTCGCTGATCCGCTTAGCGAGCCTAACGGCTTCGGAACGGGCTACCGACACCGCAAGAGGTTCTTCACGGGCCGCCAGCGCGACACCTCCAGTATCTGACTCCCGGTCAACGAGCTGCGCACATCCAACTACAAATCATTCGTCCGGAGCAGTTCGGTCAACGCATTCACGGTCCTGGTCCGGTCGGTTGTCATCGACTGACGTGCACAGACCAGGACCCGCAAGGCCGCGCGGACCCCTTCATTCAGCCGTGGCCGGCGCAACTTATCCTCTTCCAAGGCAAGGACCGCAGAAGCGATCCGGTGCGCGTCCAACGGATCCGACTTTCCAACCCCACGACGCGGCAAGGCATCCATGCGCGTGGCTTCGGCGACCTGGTAACCGGCGGCTGCGACAGCCCCGGCCAGCACGGCACCATAAGAAGCGGCGCCCTCGATCACCCACAGAGTGGCTAGATCGGCTTCGGTGCGACGAGCGACCCAAGCTATAGCGCGACTGATCCCGGCCCCAGTCGCCGAGAAATCCCGGATGTCGATCCATTCGCCGCTTGGCACGGCGATGATGGCGAAGACGTGCTTCCGGGCATGGGTGTCGACACCCACGACAAACGGGTGGGAACAGGCATCGATAGTCATAGCGGTTCTGGCACCTTCCTCATTTCGCGGACATGGTCAGGGCCGTTACGGGCCGGAACCTGTCCGGGTAGAGGTCACTTCGGAACAGCACTGTGACGAGCCACGCCCCGTGCGGAGCGGACAATCTTCTGATCAAGTCACCGAGGTGGGCCGGACAGGTGCCGGCCGCCCCACCCAGCAGACGGACATGTCGATAACAGGACACCCAGAAAGAGCCGGGGCCAAGCGTTTAATGAGTCACGACCGCCAGGGTGGAACGGCCTGCACTTACTCTGCCAGCCAATCTTAGACCAGCCACCCCAATCCTCACAGGCGTTTGTAAAACGCCGGGGGAGTGCCTGTGAAAGGGCGGGGAGGCGGCTTTCTCATGCGTTCTGATCGCAGATTGGGGGCACTCACTCTGGACAGCTCTGGCTAGCTAGGTGTGTCGTGCCAAGGTTGACGCGCACAGTGTAGGAGCGCCGTGAGCGGCAACCCAATGGTGAAGGAGGTATCCGATGGAAGATCCACGAGGCGTGGCACGAACATTGGCAAAAGGACCCGGGCTGAGTGAAGGATCTGTGGTTAAAGTACTGGGCCCACGGTGGATCTGCAGACATCTTCGAGTTCGATGCCTACCTGCGCGGCCTCACGGAACGAGACCCGTTCGAGCTGAGGATTCTTGCCTGGGCAATTGAGGACTTATCCCACGATGCGCCTGCCCAAGACTTGGTCACTTGAGGCCATTCCCTCACCTCTGGTTCTTTGGGGAAATGTGGCCGCACACTGTTACCAGAACCTTGGACCGGCCGGGCCGGATAATGCGGGACACCCTGAACCTGGTACCGCCTTGGCTCAGGAATGGTGGGTGGTCAGCTGGTTGCTGAGTCCGGAGAGCAGGACGCTGAGTCCTTGGTCGAGTTCTGCGGCGCCGTCGTACTCGGCCAGGACCGGGCCCAGTGCGCGGAGGTGGGGAAAGTCTTTGGCCGGCAGGCGGTGCAGGCCAAGGCGGAGGATGGCTTCGCTTTCGTCCGGATCCACGATGTATTCCTGCAGTTCGTTCAGGATGTGCCCGTAGAGGAACCCGTAGTAGGCGCGGTAGACGTGAAGGGCTGTTGCCGGGGTGAAGCCGGCCTCTATCAGCAGCGCCAGAATCTGCTCCAGTGGCCGCAACGTCCCCAAGGGCCGCAGGCCAAGGGGTGTGGAGAGGGGCCGGGTGACCAGCAACGGCACCACGTTGGGGTGCCGCAGGGCCAGGAGCCGGAGATCATGGGCGATCTTGCGCAACTGGGCCTGCCAGTCCGGGTCATCGGGAAAGATGGCCAGTTCGTCAAAAACCATTTCGGAGACCCCGTCCAGCAGGGCTGCCCGGTTGGCCGCGTAGCGGTAAAGGCTCATGGGATCGCATTGCAGCTCCTGGCCCAAGCGACGCATCGACAATGCTTCCAGGCCATCTTTGTCCACAAGCGTCAACGCCGTGGAGAGCACGAGTTCCCTGCTCAGGCGCACTTTGCGGACACCTGCCGGATTATTCGATTCTTTGGGGGAGGCCATGTCGTATCCGTCCTGTTTGTGGAGTCAGGTCCACCCGTCGGGACGATACCTAAGCTTGCTTATTAGGCAGTCTACATGTAAAGTCTACATTGTAGAGAAGTTGTCGACATGGTTTCAGTAAAGGGATCACGGTTTGCATGGCCGCCACGGCCGCTCACATCACCGTCTCAGGAGAACCATTGACTACGCACACCCAGAACGAGCACTCCAGCACTGTCCGCAACGCTAACGACATCAAGATTTCGACCCGGACCCTTGAGTTCGCTGTCTACGTTGCGGCGGTCATAGCCACTATTATCACGGCCACAGTTGTTGGGGACGACGCCAGCGAAAACGGTGTTGACGTGTTCAATGCCAATGACGCAATGCAGTACATCACCTTCCTCACGGTCGGCCTGATGGTGGCCCGCGGCCTGGCGAAGGCCGGCAACCGGGTCAGCAACAACCACGCCTAAAAAGGCGCTCTTCCGGCCCCGGGCCGGGAACTGACTGATCCTGGCGCGGCACCACAACGGTGTTGCGCCAGGACTGTCCTGTCTTACCTTTTTTGTTTGGCCTGCTTGGGGTGAAGGACCCGATACTTTGGGCAGTACCGCTTGGTGTCCCGTGCAAGGGCACCGGGTTTGAGGCCGCTGTAGCCGAACGGCGGAAAATTTTGCACCGTGTTTGAAAAGAGCCGTTCATGGCGCATTCACAGTTCGACCAGTTCCTCCAGGAAGCCACCTACCGCGACCAGGATTCCACATCCACTCTTGACGGAGACTCCTTCTACGGCCTATACACCAGCTGGTGCCACGTCTCCCGCCACTCCCCCCGGCCGGAGCACACCTTCTGGGCCGCGATGAAGCACCGAGTCAGTCCCGGGCAGTGCCTGCGCATGACGGGCCCAGCGGCAACGGACTACATCCTGAACAGCTACCGGGCTGTCGTCTAACCCCATGCTGACCAAACGAGAAGACGATACATCCCCCGGGATCTATGCCAGCTATCGGGACAGCGTCCCGGACGCCACTGCACCCGAAGCCACTCCCGCTGACGGGCCAGATACCCCCGCCGCCGTCGAGGACCTCGACCTCACCCCACGCGGCCTCGCCGACGCACCCGCCCTACAGCAGGATCCCGACAGCCTCGTCCACACCGGAAACAGCTAGGCACCACACAGCCGAAGCCAAATCAGGACTGGACCAGGCGCCGGGGGCGCCACTCATCAACCAACAGCGCATAATAACCGCGGAGCGCATCATGACCCCTGCACGGACCTTCGAATCGATCGTAATCATTTTCAACCCCAACAGCACCGGCGACGCACCTGCACTCGCCGAGCAACTGCGGATAGAGCTCGGAGAGCTTCTCCCCTATGCTGCGGACATCAAACTTCAACCCACAGCTCATGCCGGCCACGCCGTCGAGTTGGCAAGGGCCGCTGCCCGCACCGGCCGGGACGTGCTGGTCGTCTCGGTAAGCGGGGACGGGGGCTATAACGAAGTTGTCAACGGCGTGATGCAAGCCGGCAACCCGCACGCGGTATGCGCCGTCTTGGCTGCGGGCAACGCCAACGACCACAGCCGCATCATTGCAACGCAGCCCCTGGAGCACGCCATCGCCGCAGGTGCGGTGCGAAATATTGACCTCCTGCGTATCAGCAAGGGCGCAACAGCAGACGCGCCCGCTGAGTACGCCCACTCCTACATCGGCTTCGGCCTCACCCCGGTCATGGCGATCGATCTGGAAAAGGGCAGCAAGGGCGCGTTGAAGGAAATGTTCTCCGTCATGCGCACCTTTTCCAAGTTCAAGCCGTTCGAAATCCGCCCGACGGAGGGCAAGCGCCGGAAGTTCGACAGCCTTGTCTTCGCCAACATCGCCGAGATGGCGAAGTACGCCACTCTCAGTGAAGCCGATGACCAGATATCGGACGGCAAATTCGAAGTCGTGATCTTCCCCCACAGGTCAAAGTTCCGGATCCTGCTGACGGCACTGCGCGCTGCCACCCAAGGCCTGGGAGACCAGCCCAGCGTCAGCAGCTACGCCTTCACCACCCTTAAACCCATCCCGTATCAAATCGACGGAGAAGTGAAATCCGTTGAAGCGCACACACGGGTCATCATCGAATCGGCCCCGGCTGCCCTCGCCACCTTGGGCTAAAGAACCGATTGAACCACCCCTTTAGGAATAGGACACCCGGTGCACGCCGCAATCGACCAACAACCAGACACTGAATCAACGCGTTACCGTCTGCTCATGCCCGGGAAGGGCCCGCGCCTCACGCCCAGGATTGTCACCACCAGCTCCTTGACCTCCCACGTGCACACCCTGGCTGGCCCGCTGGATTCCACGGGCCACGTCTTTGTGCTGCTGCACGGCATCGGCATGTCCCACCGCTACTACCGGCGGCTCCAGGCCCTTCTGGCCAGGCACGGGAAAGCCCATGCCATCGACCTGCCCGGCTTCGGCGGAACACCGACACCGGCCCGGCAGCTTTCGATTGCCGACTACGCAGCCCACACCGCGGCGACACTGGAAAAAATGGGCGCCTCCCGCGTGGTGGTGATCGGGCACTCGATGGGTACCCAGATCGCGACCGAACTGGCAGTTCAACGCCCCGATCTGGTCTCGCACCTCGTGCTCCTGGGACCTGTGGTGGAACCAACCCGGCGAACAGTCTTCCAGCAAAGCCTGTCCCTGGGTCTTGACTCGCTGCTCGAAAGCCCCGCCGGCAACGCCACAGTCTTCACCGACTACGCCCGCTCCGGCCCGCGCTGGTACCTCACCGAACTCCCCGTCATGATGACCTACGACCTCAACGCCCGACTGGCCCTGGCAAACCAACCCACCCTGGTCATCCGCGGATCACGTGATCCCGTAGCGCCAAGGCTCTGGTGCGAAAAACTGACAGCTACCGCCCCCGACGGGCGCTTCCTGGAAATACCGGGCAAACCCCACATCGTCCAACATGGCGGCGCCGCCGCCACAGCCGCAAGCATACTGGCTCTAACCCGCCAGCAGCTCTAACAGTTACGACCAGAGGCCATCGAGGAACACGCAGGGTCAGTTTCGACAGCCCGTGAAGCAGACGCGGAGCTTGGCCTGTTAGGAAACTTTTTTAGCAGAGCGGAAGTCAGCTAAAGTGCGGGTGGTCCTGCTGGCAGTATCAACGTTCTCCGCCAGCGGCGCAGTCGCTATTGACGCTGCTGCCACCTTGCACCCGTTTCGCTGCGTCAGAATTGGGCACACCCAAAACTGACATACGCTTCCTTGCCTGGTCCTCCGGGCAACCGGAATTAACCCACGGTTTGCCGAGAAGTCCGGTGCGCCCGCCCACAGCCGGGGACAATTTTCATAGGTTATCCACCGCTACTGCTGCCAGGGAGCTACCCCAACGGCTCCTGCTTCCAGCCGTGGATAACCCGAATTGACCCCAGCTATGGACAGGTCAGTGTTCGCCGCCAGCTCCGGCCACGTGATCAGCAGGTCCGGGGCTGTCCGCCCGAGGCAGGTTGACGGAATATCCATTATCGGCGTGGAAGCGCGGATGCAGAAGTCACTGCGGGGAATCCCGGTAGTTTCTGGCAGATGAGCGGCCTGGCCATTCTTAGGCCTGCACGGCTCGCGGCTCTTCAGCTGCGGTATTGTTGCTGGCCCATCCCGTTCGCGCTAGTCATGTGAAGAACCGGCCCGGACGCTGTCAGGCAGTGTCCGGGCCGGTTGGGAGTATCTGTCTCTGCAATGTGCCTTATTGTGTTGGCGCCTTGGAGTAGTGAGGTACCCGCGGCAGCGTCGTCATCGTGTGCCGGCGGTAGCTTCGACCTCGAGGTCCTCGGGTGCCGTCAAATCCATGTCGAGCAGTTGCACTACTCTGGATTTGGTGATGTAGCGGTGAGTTAGCCATAGGACGATGAAGACTGGCACCCCGATGTAAGAGGAAAGCACCTCCATGCCCCTTCCGGCGAGCACTGCTTCGTAGTTTTGTCCTGCAATGACCAGGATCAACAGGGTGAATGCCAACAGTGGCCCGATGGGAAATAGGGATGCTTTGTACGGCAGGTCGCTGACTTTGTTTCCCTGGGCCAGGAAGCCGCGCCTGAAGCGGTAGTGGGAGATGGCGATTCCCGCCCACACGATGAAACCGCACAGGCCTGACATGTTGAGTAGCCAGGAGTAGGCCGCGCCCTGACCGATGATTGCGGAGAGGAACCCGAGAAGTCCCACGCATGCGGTAGCCAGCAACGCCGGGATTGGCACGCCACGGGCATTGGTGCGGCCGAAGATCCTGGGGGCCATGCCGTCGTGGGCCATGGCGTACAGCATCCGGGTGGAGGCATAGAGTCCGGAGTTGCCTGCGGAGAGGATGGCGGTGAGTATCACCGCGTTCATCAAGGCCGCAGCGAAGGCAATCCCTGCCCGGGAGAAGACCAGGGTAAATGGTGATCCTGCGATGTCGGCCTCGCCGGAGGCCAGCAGGCTGGGATCGTTGAATGGGATCAGGCATCCGATGATGAAGATGGCGCCGATGTAGAAGAGCATGATGCGCCAAAAGACAGTGCGGATAGCCTTCGGCACTTCGCGGCGTGGGTCCTTGGCTTCGCCTGCAGCCACACCCACGAGCTCGGTGCCTTGGAAGGAGAATCCGGCAATCATGAAGACCGAGATGATCGAGAGCCAACCCCCGTGGAACACGTCATCGCGGTTTTCCCAGTTGCTCAGTCCCGGGGAATTATCTCCGAGGATGCCGAAGATCATTAGCACGCCGGCGATCAGGAAGAGCACCACTGCAGTGACCTTGATAAGTGAGAGCCAGAACTCTGACTCGCCAAACGACTTCGCGGAGAGGGCATTGAGCCCGGTCAATACAAGCAGGAAGATCCCGGCCCACACCCATCCAGGGACCCCGGGGAACCAGAAGTCCATGATGATTCCGGCTGCGACCAGCTCGGCAGCCACTGTAATGGCCCAGTTGAACCAGTAGTTCCAACCGATCGCGAACCCAAAGGAGGGTGAGACAAAACGGGTGGCAAAGGACTGGAAGGATCCAGCGACCGGAATTTTGGCCGACATCTCGCCCAGTGACTGCATCAACAGGAAAACCATCAACCCGACCAGCGCGTAGGCGGCCAACGCTCCGCCAGGACCCGCCTGGGAAATGGTGCCACCCGAGGCTACGAACAGTCCGGTTCCAATTGCGCCGCCTATCGCTATCATCTGCAGGTGACGGCTGCTCAGCCCGCGCTTTAGTTCGTTCGCTGCTTCACCGGAGCTTCCAGCGGCCCCTGTCGCAACGGGCAATCCGTGTTGTGTCACTTCATGGGATCTGATTTCTGTGGATGTTCCGCTCATTGGCGTCATGCAACACCACCAGCGGGAAGTGGTGCGAACGTGCTCGGGTTCCAGGCGCAGCCCACGGCCCGACCGGTGCAGGCATCTGTGGCTGCGGGGTCGATCAGGATAGCCGAAACATTCCCGGTGGCTGCCTGTGCAGTGAGTCCCGAGCTTAGTAGCGGCCTTGAACCGGAGCGCAGGAAGGTTTCAGGGGTGCCGGGAGCAATGATGAGTTCATTGGTTTGCGTGTGGGAGCTAGGTCCCATGGTGCCTCCGAAAAGGTAGCTGCGGTCGATTTAGGCTTTCCGACCGCGGGCCGGAAAGAACGGTGATCAAGCTAACACACGCGAAGTACGGGACCTTTGCTGTAGAGAGGATTGCAACCGGGGCACGCGAAGTCCTTATGAATAGTGATGGAATCCTCAGCTGAGCGTAAGACTTGGTGATGCTGGTCTCCTGGTGCATAAGCGCTGCTGAAGGCCTGCTATGGACGCCAGCTACGTCCGCTAAGCACTTCGTGCTCTCTAAGTGCAGCCACCCACTTCTCGGCGCGCAGGTTGGAACTTAATCCCGATCACTTACCCCTGTGGGCTGTACAGATGCACAGCTTCAAGGTCGTGAACAAGTGGGTTTATCCGTTGAACCGCCATCCTCGTTCCGATTAGATCGATGCAGCGCTTATTCCTGAGCCAGAAATTACGTAGGAGAATTGTGACTTCGAGGATGAGTTCCAAAAAAGGCTCCGGTTGGGACGATGTACAGGTCGGAGACACTGTGCAGGTAGTTGGTAATGGACGCACAGAGTACGTTGGCAAAGTCGATGCCCGTACATCGGACGGCGACGTCATCTGGGTTCACGATCCAGTCGGGGGTCGCCGGCTTTTTCACATCCACGATGGTTACGCCCTACGGCTGGGCCAGTGAGGATCTAATTTTGCTTCGCGTCTCAAAGGGTGAGCGGATTCGGGTGGTGTCTGCGACACCGGTTTGTTTTGTTGGGGTCGAGATTAGCTCGGCGAGGACTTCTGTGGGCGTTCGGTAGCCGTGTCCGTGTCGTTTGAGTGGCAGGCGGTCGCGTTGCGGCGACATTCCCGAAGATTTCGGGTCCGTGGAAGGATAGGTCGGTGCTTCTCGGGAAGTACATGCGCAGGGAA